>NZ_JBSXOQ010000100.1:0-16244 GCF_056859495.1 Sphingobium sp. L-44
GAGGGCATATTGAAGCGGCTCAAGCATGGCTCAGTGCGCCGCTTCGATCGCGTGCGGCGCGACCATCCATTCCCGGCCCTTGAGCATGCCATGCCAGTAAACCGGCGGCAGGATGGTGTCCTTGAGGAGCCAGGACAGGCGCGAGGGCCGCGTTCCGTCGATCAGCCAATTGGGAAAGCTGGGCAGCAATTTGCCGCCATAGCCGAACTCGGCGAGCACGATCTTGCCAGCCTCGACCGTTAGCGGACAGGAGCCATAGCCGTCATAGTCAGCGGTCGGCGGCTTGCCCTCGAGCACGGCAAGTACATTGACCGCGACAACCGGCGCCTGCTTGCGCGCCGCAGCGGCGGTCTTGGCATTCGAGGCGGAGCAGGCGTCGCCCAATGCAAATACATTAGGATAGCGCACATGTCGAAGCGTCGCCTCGTTGACTTCGATGAAGCCGGAGGCTGCTGCGAGGGAACTGGTGCGCACGAAATCCGGCGCGACCTGTGGCGGCACGACGTGAATCATGTCGAAGCGCTCTTCGACGCGTCCGGTGCCGTCGCTATCCTTGCGTTCGAAAGTCGCCACTTTTGCGGCGCCATCGATCGCGACGAGCTTCGATTCGAAGTTGAGGTGCGCGCCATAGCGCTCGACATATTCCATCAGTGCCGGGACATAGGCGGCAACGCCGAACAGCACCGCGCCGGCGGTGTGGAACTGGACGTCGATGTCTTTCAGGACGCCTGCCTTTTCCCAGCGATGACAGGAAAGGTACATCGCTTTTTGCGGCGCGCCGGCACACTTGATCGGCATTGCGGGCTGGGTGAACAGCGCCCGTCCGCCCTTGAATTGCTTCACCAGTCTGTTGGTGTAGGGCGCAAGATCATAGCCATAGTTGGACGTCACGCCGTTCTTGCCGATCGTATCGGCCAAGCCCGGAATAGCGTTCCAATCCAATTTGATACCCGGACAGGCAACGAGAACACGGTAGCGGACTTCGCCGCCATCACTGAGGATCACCTTGTTTTCGTCGGGGGCAAAATCCGAGGCTGCTGCGCGGATCCAGTTCACTCGGCTCGGCATGACCTGCGCTTCAGTGCGTCGTGTGAACTCTCTCTCGAAGACACCGGCGCCGACCATAGTCCAACCGGGCTGATAATAATGCTCCTCAGATGGCTCGATAACTGCAATATCGAGCTTCGGATTGCGCTTTAGAAGGCTTGCTGCCGTCGCAATCCCCGCTGCACCGCCGCCGACAATCACGACATCGTGAATATGGACTACAGGGGCCGATTGGCTCCGAGAGGAGGAGAGGTCATACAACTTCGTCGACCTCGCGCCGGAGCGGCAAAAGGCGAGAATCGGCCTAGGAAGGCGCGCTAGCGCACTTGCCATGGCCTCAACATTCGCATCGGTAATCGCCCCCGAGACTGCGGGCGCATGCGCGAACTCTAAGCCCAGTCGTTCGGCAGCTTCACGAAGCTCCGTAGCGGCAATCTGACCCTTCTCCTCGTTATCAGGTCGATTGCAGATGATCGCCTTGTAACCTTGGGCGGCGATTGCCGGAAGGTCGGCGAGATCAATCTGCGGGGAGATTGCAAAGTCCCGATTGAGCGGCTTGATGTCCATGGCTTCTCCTCGATCCCGCTCTGAAGCGGGCCTCTTTTCATTTTGTAATGATGCGGTGCGCGGTCATGCCGGCGAGCATGGCGGCGACGAAAATTCCGGCTTCAATTGGTGCGATGGCAAGGTCGGCGAGTGCGGGGCCGGGACATAGTCCCCCGATCGCCCAACCGATCCCGAACAATGACGCTCCGCCAAGCAACTTGGCATCCAGCAAGCTTGTACCGGGCAAGTCGAACGCCTCGCAGACGATCGGTCGCGGCATCCGCTTCTGGACCAACCAGGCGATCGCCATCGGCACCATCGCACCGACCATCACGAAGGCAAGCGTGGGATCCCAGGCCCCGAACAGATCGAGGAAGGCGCGCACCCGCGCGGGGTCAGCCATGCCGGATATGGTGAGCCCAGCTCCGAACAAGGTGCCCGCTAGCAACGAGATGGCAGGGACCTTCACTTCCCAGTGCCGCAGGTTGAAAGGCCGAGCGGGCGGTAGAGCGGACAGAAGCTGACCGCGCTTGTCAGAAGGAATATAACTGCGACGATCGCCAAGCCGACACCGAGGTCCCCGCTGATCGTTCCGGTCCACCAGAGATAACCGATCGCCAAGGCTGCGATGGTGCGCAGCATCCGATCGACCGTTCCCATATTCCTCTTCATGTCCGGTGTCCTCCGACTATCCGTTGATGAAACCGAAAGCGCGCATCAGCCCAACGGTGGCGAAGCCGCTGACCATGAAGGTCAGCGTTGCGACCATCGACCGGCGCGAAAGTCGGGAGAGACCGCAGACCCCGTGACCGCTCGTGCAGCCTGAACCAAGGCGCGTGCCGAAACCTACGAGCAGTCCGGCAATGACCAGTTGCAGGACTGATCCTGTAAAAAGCGGTCTGATACTGCTGGAAGACAGTATGACGAGGAGCGCACCAAGCGGCAGTCCGGCGATGAACGCGAGCGCTATGGCGCGCGGTGTGCCCGTATCGGAAATTCCCGACGCGCGGGCCAACATACCGCTTACACCAGCGATGCGACCAAGTCCGAGCAGCATGATCGCTGCCGCAAGCCCGATCAGCAGGCCGCCAACCAACCCCGCGACGGGGGTGGCATTGGGGAAGCCGGGCAGCATCATACTGCGTTGACCGGAATCTTGAGGTACGTGACGCCATTGTCCTCGGCAGGCGGGAAATGACCGGCGCGCATGTTCACCTGGACAGAAGGCAGAATGAGGCGCGGCATCGCGAGCGTCTTGTCGCGGGCCTCGCGCATCGCGACAAATTCGTCTTCGCTTACCCCGTCATGGATATGGACGTTGGCTTGGCGCTCGGCCTCTACGGTCGTTTCCCAGACATAGTCCTTGCGCCCTTCCGGAAGATAATCGTGGCACATGAACAGCCGCGTTTCCGGCGGGAGCGACAGAAGCCGCATCGCAGATTGATAGAGGGTTCGGGCATCGCCACCGGGAAAATCAGCACGTGCCGTGCCGTAGTCGGGCATGAACATGGTATCGCCGACAAAGACGGCGTCGCCGATCACATAGGCGATACAGGCCGGCGTGTGCCCCGGCACATGCAGCACGGTTACATCAAGATTGCCGATCCGGAAGTGATCACCGTCTTTCCACAAATGATCGAAGTCGGAACCGTTGCGCTCGAAATCGGTGCCCGCGTTGAAAAGCTTACCAAATGCCTGCTGCACCGTGATGATTTGCTCGCCGATGGCGATTTGCCCGCCCAACTTCTCCTTCAGATATGGCGCAGCTGACAGGTGATCCGCGTGAGCGTGCGTCTCCAGGTGCCAGTCGATAGCAAGCCCCTTCTCCTCGACAAAAGCGACAAGCGCGTTTGCCGAGGAGAAGGAGGTGCGACCCGAGGCGGGGTCATAGTCCAGCACGCTGTCGATGATCGCAGCGTGGCGGCTCTCGGGATCATGAACAACATAGGTCACCGTGAAGGTCGGCTCGTCAAAGAACGCCTTGATCTGGGGGGTGTCCGTTTGAGCGGCTGAGATCTGCGATGAGGCGGCTGCAAGAGCGGAGTCGGCCACGGAAAACCTCACAAATTCACATTTACATATATCGTGTAATCGAATAATCTTGTTGCGTCAAGAGGGAGGAGCGTCGAAGGAGACGTCATGGAAATGGCCCAAAGAATTGAATCTCGCTCACCGCGCATTGGAGAGCCCGCGCCAGACTTTCGCGCCCGTTCGACCGGGGGCGAAATTCAGCTTTCAAAGTTGCGTGGACGATGGGTGATCTTTTTTTCCCATCCCGCTGACTTCACGCCAGTTTGCAGCACCGAATTCGCTGAACTCGCCCGTCGGCAGTCGGAATTTGATGCCCTTGAAACGTCGCTGTTGGGACTGTCAGTCGACAGCCTTTACTCGCACATGGCGTGGGTCAGAGCGATCCGAGAGACGCTCGGAGCGGATGTCCGCTTCCCGATAATCGAGGATCCGAGCATGGCGATTGGGCATGCCTATGGCATGGTTGACGAGCAATCTGCTGACAGCATGGCTATGCGTTCGACATTCTTCATCGATCCCGAAGGGGTCATAAGGGCGATCACATGCTACCCCCATAATGTTGGGCGATCGGTCGATGAGATGCTGCGGTTGCTTAAAGCACTGCAAGTGGTGGGCAGTGCCCAGAAACTTGCGCCTGAAGGATGGCGGGAAGGACAGCCTTTGCTCTGCCCACCATCTGACATCGCAGAAGATCGCCAGGACTGGTTTTGCCGCTTTGCGGACGCGCTATGAACGAGGCATTTTACGAGGACCGCGAAGCTGCGACCGTCGCGTCCGAAAAGCTCAAGGTCTTTGCGCAACCACAGCGCCTCATGATCCTCTCTTGCCTGTTACGCGGGGAGCGCAACGTATCGGAGATCGGCGAAGCGACAGACATTGTCCAACCAGCACTCAGCCAGCAGCTAGGGGAGTTACGCCGGGCCAATCTCGTTCAAACGAGAAAGGAGGCCAAACTCGTTTGGTACGCGCTTGCTGACGAGGGGGTCGCTTTGTGCGTCCGAACAATGGAAGCGATTTTCGGAGGCCTGGGTAAGGTCGAAGAAATCCGGCCGTCTGCCAAACCGGAGCGTCGTCCATCATTACCTGAAGGGGTGGCCGGATTTGCTCAAGTGCTTGATTAAGATATTTACGCGCTGTTTGCCTCGTTTGGCTTTGTAGCGAGTGCTGCGGTGGTCGCTGCAAGCGACACGCTCTTAACGTCGTAGAAGAAGTTTCATGTGCGCAGCTTTTGGGCCTTTGTCCTAAATTGCTTTCCCGACCAAGCTGCCAATGCCAGCGGTCAAACCCATGGCCAACGCCCCCCAGAACACCACACGACCGACAGGTTTGAGCGGGTTTGCACCGCCAGCGGCAGCTCCCACCCATCCCAGGAGCGCCAGGAACAGGAGCGATCCCAGCGCTTCGCCTGTTACGGTGAGCGACGCCGGCAGCAAAGCCGCAAGGATGAGAGGCAGCAGGGCTCCGGCCGTGAACGTCGAGGCAGACGTCAATGCCGCTGTGATCGGGCGTGCGGCAGTCATCTCGGTGATGTGGAGTTCTTCGCGAGCATGAGCACCCAGTGCATCATGCTCCATGAGTTGTTTCGCAACCTCATGCGAGGTCTTTTCGTCGACCCCTCGCTGAACATAGAAACCAGCCAACTCTGCCAATTCCGCATCGGGATTGTCAGCGATTTCCTGCTGCTCCCGGCGCAAGTCCGCCGCTTCGGTGTCAGACTGAGAGCTTACCGACACATATTCGCCCGCCGCCATCGACATCGCGCCGGCCACCAGACCCGCTATACCAGATATCAACATGGAAGAACGGGAGGCACCGGACGCAGCGACGCCGATCATCAGGCTAGCCGTGGATACGATGCCGTCGTTGGCGCCTAGCACCGCGGCACGAAGCCATCCGATACGAGAGACGAGATGGGTTTCCCGGTGGCTGCGCATCGTAATCCCCTTTGAAGCCAAGCCATTTCTTTGACCCGCATTATAGCCTGTTCGCTATCTCGTGCCAGTCCGGCAAGCTCGATCCGCACAAATTTGGAGGCGCGACGCCGTATCGGATCACAAGCGTCAGAAGAAATTCATATGGTCAGGACGATGTCAGATCGGTTCGGTAATATGCCGGGTAAAACCATCGCCGGATGAGAGCATGCGCATTCTGATCATTGAAGACAATCGCCACCTGGCAGATCTGACGGCGGAGGGCCTTACGCGTCGGAAATTCGTATGCGATTGTGCCTATTCGGCAGCGGAGGCGGATCTGGCTCTTGGGTCGGCTCAGTATGATGCACTCATCCTCGATCTGGGCTTGCCCGATGGTGACGGCGTACATTGGATCAAGAAGAGGCGTGACGCGGGCCTTGCGGTGCCGGTCCTGATGCTGACAGCCCGCAGTTCGCTCCAGCAGCGGGTCGATGGACTGGACGGCGGCGCTGACGACTATGTCGTCAAACCGGTAGAGGCGGATGAGCTGGCAGCGAGGATTCGGGCACTACTTCGCCGTCCGGGAGCTCGGGCAGCGCCCGTGTTGGAGGTGGGCAGCCTATCCTATGACACGAGCGCTCATCGCGCGCGGTATCAGGGTAAGGCCATCGATCTGTCACCTCGCGAGACCAGCCTGCTTGAGTTACTCATGCGGGAGGCTGGTGCAGTCGTTCGTCGATCTCGTATCGAAAATGCACTGTATAGTTTTCGAGACGAGATATCCCCTAATGCAGTGGATGCCGCAATCTCGCGGCTGCGTCGTCGACTTGAGGAATGCGGAGCTCGCAACATGCTCCATACGATCAAGGGGCTAGGCTACTTGCTAGAAGACCGGGAACCGTGCTGAAGCGACTTTCGGTTGGCCATCGGCTCATCGGTGGCCTGCTGCTGGTTGGCGCCATCGGTACGGTGTCGCTGATCTACGCTGTCCTCTCGGAATATGGCATACCGTTTAGCGCCTTGCTCGATCCGACCATGCGCGACGCGGCATCGACGGAACTGTTCGATCATGTTCTCATCCCACTGGTGGTGCTGATCCTGCCAATGGGCCTTGCAACCACATGGGTCATCAGAACGGCGTTCGAGCCCCTGAGCAAAGCGGCGCGTCATATCGAAACCGCACCGACCGAACGCGGGATGCAGATCGATGAAGCCGATATGCCTGCTGAAGCGAAACCGTTCGTGCGATCCATCAACAACCTGCTTCACCGACTCGACACCTCAGCTCAGCAACAGGCGGATTTTGCGTCTGACGTCGCCCACGAATTGCGGACGCCGTTGGCCATTTTGTCTCTAGAGCTTGATCGACGCGAGGGATCGGATGGAGATCCTCTGAAGGCGCAGGTCAGCGCCATGCGCCGTCTTGTGGATCAGCTCCTGCTACTGGCGCAGATCGACGCGGACGCCACCATGCCCATGACGCCTGAGCCACTCGATCTCGAGACATTGGCTGAAGACAGTGTCTCGTCCCTGGCAGCGACCGTCATCGCGCAAGGACGCGAGATCGCGATAGAGTCCGAAGGCCAGGTGCCAAAGATATACGGCCACAGGGAAGCGATCGGGGCGGGAATCCGAAACCTTATTGAAAATGCCGTCCGCGCGACGCCCATGGGTGGCACCGTGACGATCATATCCGGGCCCGGAGCGATCATCAGGGTGCGCGACCAAGGCGCCGGCCTCAGCGAAGAGAAGCTGGCGCAACTCATCCGCCGCCATCAGCGAGCAGACCATGCCAGCCCCCATGGCGCGGGTCTCGGCCTCTCCATAACCCATCGGATTATGAGCGCACATAACGGTCATATTCGAACGAGCGAGACCTTGAGAGAACTCATCCTGGATTTCCGCCTGCAGTAATTTCCCATCGTCAAGACGCCGTCAGGTTGAACCCGATATCGCGGCGAAATGGAAAACGGACGCAAATATCTGGTGGGCGGCGCCATTGTAGCCGTCGCAGTCGCGGGCTTGGGCTGGACTATGTTTCCTCGCTCGGAAACCGTCTCGGCGGGAACGCAGGTCAAGACCGAGAAAGCTGCCGGCATGCTTGCCGTGCTGCCGGACAGGGCGAGATTGCTCGGCATCAAGGCCTCTCCGGCATTGCCTGCATCAGAAGCGCCGATCGCCGATCTCCCCGCCACGATCAGTCCGCCCGCTAATGCGCGTGTGGCGGTGACCGCGACACTTCCGGGTGTGGTGATGCGCACCATGGTCGTGGAAGGCGACAGCGTACGGGCCGGGCAACCACTGGCCGTGGTTTCGAGCCGCGACATTCTGACGCTGGGCGCCGATCTCGCGCGTGCAAATGCACGGTTGGGCGTCGCGCAGACGAGTGCAGCCAGGCTCTCCCAGCTGGACAAGGAAGGGGTGATAGCCGGAGCGCGAGCCGACGAAGCCCGCGCAGTGGCCATGGAGGCGCGTGCGGACGTTCGCGAGAAAAGCCGCATTCTCAGCCTTGTCGGCGGGCATGGGAGCAGCGGCACCTACACGCTGACAGCTCCGATCGCGGGCAGAATCACGCGTGCCAAGATCCAGACAGGCGACCCGTTGGACGGGACGACTGCTCCCTATGTGATCGATGCGAATGGCCGTTACGAAGTCGTCGCCCAGGTTCCCGAGCGGCTTGTTGGACAGATCAGACCCGGCATGACGGTCAAACTCGGCGCGCTTTCTGGCACCGTCACATCTGTCGGCAGCACCATCGACGCGATGACGCGATCTGCCTCGCTGAAGGCGAGCCTTCCCGCTGCTCCAGGGGTCATTGCAGGCGCCACCGGCAATGTCACGATATTCGGGCCTGCACCGAAAGGCGCAGTCGTCCTGCCTGCCGCGGCCGTAGTAGATACAGACGGCAAGTCGGTGGTCTTCGTCGCGGTCCGGGGCGGTTATGTTCAGCGCGAGGTGACAAAGGGCGGCGCGGTGGATGGCCAAGTCCTCCTCCTGACCGGCGTCAGCATCGGTGAGAACGTCGTCACTACGGGCACAAGCGCGCTCAAAGCGCTCGCCATCTCGAAATAGGTCGGGCCCATGCTTCAGTCACTCGTCGCGAAGGCTCTGTCCTATCGCCTGCTCGTCGTAGCGCTTGCACTGGCTGTCGCCGGCCTCGGCGCATGGGCCTTCGTTCAGCTACCCGTGGATGCGTATCCCAATATAGCGCAGACGCAGGTCAAGATCATTCTCAAGGCTCCCGGCATGACGCCGGAGGAGGTTGAGAGCCGCGTAATTGCCCCGATCGAGATGGAGATGCTGGGCATTCCCCGGCAGTCTATCCTGCGTTCGTCCGCCAAATATGCGATCGCCGATATCACCATCGACTTCACCGACGGCACAGATATCTATTGGGCGCGCCAGCAAGTCGCGGAGCGCCTTTCCGGAGTGATGGCGGATCTGCCGGCGAGCGTGTCGGGCGGCCTGGCGCCGATTTCCACGCCTCTGTCCGATATCTTCATGTTCACGATCGAGGGGCCGCTCAGCCTCCAGCAGAAGCGGGAGCTTCTCGACTGGACCATCCGTCCCGCTCTGCGGACTGTGCCCGGCGTCGCCGACGTCAACGCGCTTGGTGGATATGTCCGTACATTCGAGGTCCGGCCCGATCCTCTCGCCTTGGCCGGAGCCCACCTCTCCGTTGCCGACATCAAGACGGCCATCGACAGTGGCAATCGCAACGACGGAGCCGGCCGCCTCGTCACTGGCGAAGAATCCCTGATCGTTCGGGCTGTCGGCGCGATCCGGTCCGTCGCCGATCTTCAGTCGCTGGTCATAACGAGCCGTGACGGCCGTATCGTCCGCCTGGGAGATGTAGCGAGTGTCGGGACCGGAAGCCTGACGCGCTATGGCGCGGTGTCCAAGAACGGCAAGGCAGAGGCGGTCGAGGGCCTTGTGATCGCTCTTCGCGGTGCCGATGCACGGCAGGTTGTGACCGGCGTCAAAGACCGTCTGGCAGAGGTCGAGCGTGGCCTTCCAGCCGGAACGCACATCGCGGTCTTCTACGATCGGTCCGATCTGATCGGCCGAGCGATTGGAACGGTTGAGGAAGCGTTGCTGGAAGCGACCGTCCTGGTCGTGATCCTTCTGATCGTTTTCCTCGGTGACTGGCGAGCCGCCGCGATCGTTGCGGTCACACTGCCGATGGCCGCGCTGGTGACGTTCCTGTTCATGAGCATGGCCGGGTTGTCCGCGAATCTCATGAGCCTCGGTGGACTGGCCATTGCTATCGGCATGCTCGTGGATGGTGCGGTCGTTGTGGTGGAGAACGTCGTAGAGCGTCTGTCGCACCAACAGGATGACTCCCATCCGCGCCTTCACCAAGTCTTCCGCGCAACCAGCGACGTGACTGTGCCGGTATCGGCGGGCATCATCATCATCGCACTTGTGTTCCTTCCTCTGCTCGCGCTGCAGGGGCTGGAAGGCAAGCTGTTCGCGCCGGTTGCCCTCACCATTGTCTTCGCCCTTGCGGGATCGCTCCTGCTGGCGCTGACGCTCGTCCCCGTCCTTGCTTCGTTCGGCTTGAAAAGCGGACATCATGGAGACCCATGGGTGATGCGCTGGCTAACGCCTCGCTACCGTGCGCTTCTGAATGGCGCGTTTGCGCGCAAGAGCCTGGTCTACGGCCTTTCGGCTCTCGGACTGGTCCTCGCCGGATTGGCCTATGGAGCGGTGGGCAAAACCTTCATGCCGACGATGGATGAGGGGTCGGTCATCGTGCAGCTGACGAAACTTCCCTCCATCAGCTTGGCCCAGTCCGTCGAGGGCGACAAGGCGGTCGAGCGCGCCTTGATGGGTGTCCCCGAGGTGCAGGAAGTCATCGCGCGGGTTGGTGCTGACGAAATCGGGCTTGATCCGATGGGACCTAATGAGACCGACACCTTCGTCCGTCTGAAGCCGCAGTCCGAGTGGCGCGGCAGCAAGGAGTTCGTCCTGGAGCAGATCCGCAAGGCCGTCGACGGCCTGCCTGGCATCCAGCCCAGTTTCACCCAGCCGATCGAAATGCGTGTCTCGGAAATGCTGACCGGCGCCCGGGGCGACCTGGCTGTCAAGATTTTCGGACCGGATTCGGCGGTCCTCGCGGATCTTGCAGGTCGCGTGCAGCATGAGTTGGGCCAGGTGCGCGGCGCGACGGAAGTGTTGACGGTCGCGAACGACAGCGTGGACTACCTGCAGCTCGACATCGACCGAGCAGCCGCAGGCCGGTTTGGCATGCCGATCGATCAGTTACAGGACACCTTGCGCGCACAGGTGGAAGGCGTTCGGTCCGGTATCGTCGCCGAAGGTCAGAAGCGGATCCCGATCGTCATCCGCGGTGACGAAAGCATCCGCAATGATGCGACCCGGTTTGAAGACCTGCAGATCATGACGCCGGGTGGAACGCTCGCCCGGGTCAGCGACATGGCGCAGGTGAAGCATACGCAGGGTCCGGTGAAGCTCGACCATGAGAATGGTTCCCGCTTCGCTCTGGTCCAGGCCTTCGTCTCTGGTCGTGATCTGGTGGGCTATGTGGACGAGGCGAAGGCCGCAGTCGCGAGCAAGGTGCCGCTCCCGCCCGGCTATCGCATCGTGTGGGGTGGCCAGTTCGAAAATCAGCAGCGTGCATCGGCTCGGCTCATGATGGTCATTCCCGTCGCGCTGCTCCTTATCTTCTTCGTCCTGCTCGCCACCTTGCGTTCGCTGCGGGCCGCCACGCTGATCCTGGTCAACATTCCCTTCGCCATGGTCGGCGGCCTGATCTCGCTCTGGGCATCGGGAGAGTATCTGTCAGTGCCTGCTTCCGTCGGCTTCATTGCTCTGCTTGGCATCGCGGTGCTGAACGGCTTGGTGCTGGTCTCCTATTTCCGCCAACTCCGTCAGGAGGGGCAGAGCATGACGCAGACGGTGCGCCTGGGTGCCGAGCGACGCCTCCGCCCCGTCCTAATGACCGCGAGTATTACCGCTTTCGGCCTGGTCCCCCTGCTGTTCGCGACCGGTCCGGGATCCGAAATACAGCGCCCGCTTGCCATTGTGGTCATCGGCGGGCTGGTCACGTCCACGTTGCTCACTCTGGTACTTCTCCCGATCCTTTTCGAAAGGTTCGGAGAGGGCCGCGGCGAGCAGGATTTCGAAGAGGTGCTGGCCAATGGCTGAGCTTCTGCTGGTCCTCCACTGTTCCCCTCCGGATGCGGGAACTCTGGTGGAGGCTATTCGAACCGTTGCGTCCGCGCCGATCCATCGCCGTGAGGAAGCCGTTCTCGGTCGCGACTTCAGCGACGCCGGAACGCATGAGCAGGTAAGAGGAGTCCTCCATCGGATCGCATTCGAGCTCGTCGTCGAGGATTCCATGATCCCCGCCATAATCGCTGCGGTTGCCTCATCGCGCCGCAAACAACCTGTGCGCTGGCACTCCTTGCCGATCATCGAGCGCGGGAGGATTTCATGAAGAAGCTGACTGCCCTCTTGCCGCTATCCATCTCGATAGCGACTGCGCTCGCAACTGCCGCGCACGCGCAAGCGACTGGTCTTCAATGGTCCTTGCCGCCTGAGGAGCAGGTGGTGAAGGCGCTTGACGGTCATCCGACCGTCGAGGCAGCGGGCAAGCGCGTCGGCGCTGCATCGGCGGCGAGCGATATGCTCCGCGTTGGCCCTCACGAGGTCCAGCTCACCGGAAGCTACATCAATCGCGACGTGCGGCTGGAGCGGAATTATACGGAGTTCGACGGCACGGTCAGCCGATCTTTTCGCTTGCCCGGGAAGGCTGCCCTGGATCGCGAGGCAGGCCAGCTTGGTGTCGAGGTCGCGCAAAACCGGATGGAAGATACGCGCCATCAGGCGGCCTTGTATCTGTCGCAGCTCTGGTACGACTGGCTGACGGCAAGCGAGCTCAACCGCACGGATCAATCGAACGTCGCATTACTCGAACGCGGTCTCGCTGCCGTGAAGAGGCGAGTGCAGTTACGCGATGCATCGATGCTTGACACCGACCAGGCCCAGGCGGCGCTCGATCAGGCCAAGGGTGTCGCGGCAGCCAGCCTGGCTGATATGAAACAGGCGCGAGCGCTGCTGCAATCGAACTTCCCCGATCTGGCCCTGCCGTCGGACGCACCATCCTTGGCTGATCCAGTCCTGCCTTCTCAGGACCTGACTGCACTTCATGATCTGTTGATCCAGCGCAGTCATGAAATTGGGGCTGCTGATCGCGAAGCTCTGCGTCTTGAAGTCGTCGCACGGCGGGCGAAGGCTGATCGCTTGCCGGACCCACAGCTGGGCGTCCGGGCCTTTAGCGAGCGTTCTGGCATTGAACGCGGTGTCGGTGTCGTCTTCTCGATCCCATTGGGAGGACGATACCGGAAATTCCAGCAGGATCAGGCGGAAGCCAATGCCTCCGCTGCCTCTATGGATCTCGCGCAAGCGCGCCGGATGGTGCTGGCGATGGCCGATACTGATATGGCGAACGCCTCTGGCCGCTACGTCGCTTGGCAGCGGCTTCAGGGTGCTGCCAGAAGTTCGCTCGACGCCGCCACACGGACGGAGCGCGGGTACGAAGGGGGCATTATCGACCTGTCCGATCTGCTCTATTCCCGACGGCAAGCACATGATGCGGACCGGCTGGCCATAGACGCACGCAGCTCTGCGACACGAGCTATCGTGAAATTACTCATCGATTCTCATACGATATGGCAAGGTAACGAGAAGGAGCCATGAGGGCGTAGGTTGGCAATCGCTGTAGAGAATGAAGTCATCTTCCCATTCACGCGGAGGAATCTGAAATGCAGAGTTCAAAACCTGGAATCCCAGTCCGGCCCCTAAAAGATTCAGCCCGAGCAAAGGCGAAATGGGACCCCGTTGTTAAGGTGACCCATTGGTCAATCGTTCTTGCTGTCATCGGGAATGCAATTTTCACGGAAGAGGGTTCGGGGCCGCACGTCTGGGTGGGATACGCCCTCGCAACCGTTTTGGCGTTTAGACTGCTCTGGGGTTTCGTTGGACCCAAAGAGGCACGGTTCACAGCGTTCCCACCGAGCCCGCGTAAAGCGCTTGCCCATATCCGGGAGATTAGAGCCGGACACAATGAAATCCATCCATCGCACAATCCGTTAGGTGCATTGATGGTCTACGCTATTTGGGGAACGCTTAGCATCATCATAGCGACCGGCATTGGCATGGCTGGTCTGCCCTCCACGAAATGGATTAGCGAGGCTCCGTCCCACGCCGTTGGTCGAGGCACAGATAACAGGGACAGCGTCTTACTCAAAGGTTCTGAGCGGAAAGAGACAGTCGATGACGCAGAGGACGAGCCCTTGAAGGAAGTGCACGAGTCAGCGGTAAATTTGCTGTACGTTCTGATTGCCCTCCACCTTGCCGGAGTTGTTTTCGAAACGAGGAGGAGTGGGAAGTATATCCTTACAGCGATGCTTCCCGGCCGAGCACAATAGGATGGAGGTGATGCTGCAACGTGGCGATGGCGGCTCGGCTTTCCGATTAGTCGATGATTGATGTGCTGGCCTACAGAACGGCTTGGACCGCAAGATCGGTGGCAGCGTTACGCTTTGCCTGTACAGCCTTCCGTTCGGAATAGCGGTTGACGAGCTGGCCGGCGTGCGGGCGGGTCAGGATCGTGAACCGCACCAGTTCCTCCATCACGTCGACGATGCGGTCATAATAGCTCGACGGCTTCATGCGGCCGGCCTCGTCGAATTCCTTGAACGCCATCGCCACGCTCGACTGGTTGGGGATCGTGATCATGCGCATCCAGCGGCCAAGCAGGCGCAGCGTGTTGACCGCGTTGAACGACTGCGAGCCGCCCGACACCTGCATGACCGCGAGCGTGCGACCCTGGGTCGGCCGCATGCCGCCGAACTCCAGCGGCGGATGGTCGATCTGCGCCTTCATGATGCCGGTGATCTGGCCGTGCCGCTCGGGGCTGCACCAAACCATGCCTTCGGACCAGAGCGCGTGCTGGCGCAGCTCATGGACCGCCGGATGATCGTCACCCTTCACCTGATCTGGGAGCGGCAGGTCGCTGGGATCGAATATCCGCACCTCCGCGCCGAAGAGGATCAGCAGTCGTGCCGCTTCCTCAGCCGCGAGTCGGCTGAACGAGCGTTCGCGCAGCGACCCGTACAGCAGCAGGATGCGAGGCGGCGGCTGATCGTCGCCCATGCCGGCGGCGGGCCGGGTGATCGCGATGCCGCGATCGAGTGCTGGCAGATGGTCGGCGTCGGGTACGTCACGAAGGCGCGTCATCCAAGATCCTTGACGAGATAGGTCGCGCGCGGACCGCACAGCGACGTGAACTGCGCGGTCGCTGCGATGAAGGCCGGCGCGGCGTCGCGATCGGCATCGGTGTAACCAAGCCTGCGAAAGAACTCCCCGGTGCCGCTGGTCAGGAGGTGCAGCCGCTCGACCGCGCCATCAGCAACGCCTTCAAGGCGTTCGACCAGCATCCGGCCATATCCTTTGCCGCGCCGGGTCGGCAGCACGACCAGCGAGCGGAGCAGCCGGTCGGTGCCGCTACCTTCCAGGCCGATGAACCCGATCAGCTCTTCATCGTCGGACAGGCTGAAGAACATCTGGTCGGGACCGCCGAGATCGTCGGTCGGGAGCTGCGCGGCGCCGAGCGCGAGCCGCAGGACATCATCGGCGTGGCGAGCCTCCGAGAAATATACCTGCGTCATGCCGCCGCTCCCGCTTCATACCAGGGACGGGTCCGCTTGACGATCGCCCAGCCACAAATGGAACTGGCGCAGGAGGATGCGACTTCGCGCAGTCATGCGAAGTGGCGAACCCGGCAAAACCAGGCAGCGATTATCATGATGGTAATCCTCGGCAGGCCTGGCAGCCGCAAGAGCGCGCATTGAGCCAAGCCAAATCGGACGCAGGTGCATGACAGCGAAGGAGGCGGACGCGATACACGCACCCGTCCCCTCAGCCCCTCATGCGACGACGAACGATCAGATTGCCGGAAGCCCCCTCAGGGGTGGACGCAGATAGGGTGGCGCTGTCGAAGCTCGCAGCACCAGAGGGCGCGTGCCGAGCGCCAGCACGAACAGAATCGCAGCCGCCAACAGAATTGGGTCCGCAGCAGCGAGGGACGGCGCCGACAAGCCTGAGAAGGCGCAAGGCTGTTCTGCCTTGCCCTGATGACCGTCGCTACCGGATTTCCCATGTTCAAGGCCGGGGATCGTAATGACCATCGTCATCGGCCCGGTACCCGAGCAAATGCTGACCACGATCCGCCCGTTCGAAACGGTTGGCATGAACCCCGCCGGCATGACGATCTTCATCATCAGCGCGAGTACAAGCACCGCGCAGGCAAGGGGCCGATTGGCAAGGACAAGTTTGCGAAGTCGATGCACCGATTGCGCTCTTAGCTACGAGACGCGCTTCTGTCATGTGCCATTGATGGTGAGACAATCTGCCCATTTTTAAGCGTTGGCCGCTTTTGGGGAACCCGGCCGTTCGCGTTCCCGCTCATAAAAGGCAATTTCTGGTCGCCTGCTGCCGGGAGCGGAACGCTCCGTCATGGGACAAAACTGCCGTTTGCGAGGTTAGCGTCCGCGCTCGTGGTGTAATTTCCGGTGTAGATTGAGGTGATCGCATGGGGTTGGGCATGCCCAACCCCATGCGATTTCGAACTCGGTGGCCACCGGGCTCATCGGTAAGGTGGAGTTACCACACGTCACA
>NZ_JBSXOQ010000101.1:0-10357 GCF_056859495.1 Sphingobium sp. L-44
CGGATCGCCATTCAGGATTCACAAACGGCGTGATGTCTGATTCATGTGGCTCCGTGTTGAGGCGCGGAGCGGATGGATGGGGATCAAGCGGTATGAGCTAACCGAGGCGCAGTGGGCGAGGATAGCCCTTTTGCTGCCCGGCAAGGCCGGCGATCCGGGCCGAACGGGATCGGATAACCGATTGTTCGTGAACGGATGTTTGTGGATTTTACGCTCAGGCGCACACTGATGCGATCTGCCGGAACGCTACACCCGTTGGAAAACAGTTCATCGGCGTTTCAGCCGGTGGTGCCATGCTGGTGTATGGGAGCGGGTGTTCGACACGCTGACCGCCGACCGCGACAAGCAGTATCTGATGATCGACAGTACCATCGTCCGCGCCCATCAACAGGCGGCGACCGGAAAAGGGGGGCAAGGACCAGGCGCTGGGGCGTTCCCGAGGTGGACTGACGGCCAAGATCCACATGCTGGCGGATACGCTTGGCCGGCCATTACGCTTTCGCATCACATCGGGGCAGGCCAGCGACGTCACCGCCGCTCCTGACCTTCTGGAATGCCAGAAGGCCGAGGCCGTACTCGCCGACAAAGCCTATGACAGCAATGGCTTACGTGGAAGGATCGCCGCCATGAAGGCCGAAGCGGTCATCCCCTCGAAGCGTAATCGCAAGACCTTCATTCCGCACGACACAGCCATCTACAAGCACCGCAACCGGATCGAGCGATGCTTTGGCCGCCTCAAGCATTTCCGCCGCTTCGCTACACGCTACGATCGCCGCACCGCCCACTTCACCGGATTCGTTCATCTCGCCGCGGCTATGATCTGGCTGCCGTGAATGTCGATCCGCGCTAGAATGTCGTTTGGTATCGAGGGGTCTTTCAGTCGAAACATACTGGGTCTCCTTGTCACCCATTATGCCTCACCGCACACGAAATTTCTGACAGTCCCGCCGGTTGACGTGATTGAGTGAGCAAGGCGCAGCCTTGTTGCTGACCGTGGCGCGCACGGGCTTGCCACGGATTACCCCCTGTAAACGCAGATCGCGCATTAGCCGTTCGACGATGCATCGGGCGACGGCAAAGCCCTCGCGGTTGATCTGCCGCCAGACTTTGCGCACGCCGTGGACGCCGAAGTTCTCAGTAAAGACGCGTACCACCTCCGCCTTCAGATCCTGATCGCGCCGGGCTCAGATCGATAGCCGCTCCGGATCACGCCGTTGTACGACACGCTCGTGGTAGATGCACGGGACAATCGGTATCTGTCAGGATATGGCGCTTGCGCCCCTTGGTCTTCTTGTCCGCGTCATACCCCCGCGACCCGCCGCTTTCCGTGGCTTTGACGCTCTGGCTGTCGATCAGGCCAGCACTGGGTGAGCCCTGGCGGCCTGCAGCTTCGCGTCCGATCAGCAGCAGGGTATGGCTCGACGACAACCATAGTCTGTTGTCCAGCCAAAGATAGAACCAACGCCGCGCCGTCGAGACCGGCGGCAAACACGGCGGAAGCATCCGCCACGAGCTGCCGCCACGCAACAGATGCAGGATTGCCTCGACAATCCGCCTGAACGACCACTTGTGCGGCCGCCCTACATGCGAGGGCGGCGGAAAGAATGGCTCGAGCAGCGCCCATTCGGCATCGATCAAATCGCTTGGCCGCCAAGTCTGCACGCACATACTGCGTTTCAGTGGTATCGGCCCACATCGTTGATTTCCTTTAGTTTTTCGCAATACCGCTGAATCAACGACAGGATGCACTGTCAATATAACCAACTGATACGAAACAACTTAATTTCGGAGCAATCTCTGAGATCGAAACGATGGCCGCCCAGCGGGACGGATGATCCGCCTCGTGGCACTGCACCATCCGCACCGCCCGCGCCCAGCCTTCGGGCGAGCAGCCCGCCACGCTCGCGTCCGCGATCACATAGCCGCGCCCGTCCCCGCCGAGGGCGACCACGACGATGCCGCACGCATCGCCGCCAGCCGTCGCCGGCGGATCGACCGCCACCACCACCCGCGCCAGCGCGCCCGGCACATGCCGCACCCGGCACGCCTCCAGCGCCGCGCGGGTCCACAGCGCCCCTTCCGCCTCCTCGATCAGTTCGCCGTCCAATTCCTGCCGCCCCAGCCGCGTGCCGCCATAAAGGCGCGTCACATCAGCAACGAAGCCGGCCGCCAGATGCGCTGCATTGTCCGCCGTCCGCCCCCGCGTCAGCACCACATCGGCGCCGCCCATATCCTTGGCCCTTGCCACCAGCGCCCGCACCAGCGGCACCGGGCGCGGCGTCGTCGTCGCCACCACGCGCGGGTCCCGCCCCAGCCGCATCGCCATCATCATATTGTCCCAGGCCGCCTGCCCGCCCGGCCATTTGCCGATCTCGTCGGCCCAGCCATGGCTGAACTGCGGCCCGCGCAGGCTTTCGGGCTCCGCCGCGCCGAACAGGCGCGCCTGCGCACCATTGGGCCAGGTCAGCGTGCGCAGCGCCGGGGCATAGGCCGGCCTTGCCCACCAGGGCGCCACCGCCAGCACCCCGCTCGCCCCCTCCACCATCACGCTGCGCGCTTCGCCCAAAGTCGCGCCGACCAGCGCGATCCGCGCCTCGGGATCGCCCTCGGCAATGGCGCGCACCCATTCCGCCCCGGCCCGCGTCTTGCCGAAACCGCGCCCCGCCATCATCAGCCAGATGCGCCAGTCGCCCGCCGGCGCCAGTTGCGCCGGCCGCGCCAGGAAATGCCAGTCCCGCCCCAGCCGCTCGGCCGCATCGTCGCTCAGCCAGCGTGCCAGTTCGGGCCAGGCCGCCGCCTGCTCGACCCAGTCGCAATCGGCCATCTGCATCCCCGCCCCCTCCCCTTCTTCGTCATTCCCGCGAAGGCGGGACGCGGAGCGCACCGCAGGTAATCCATCTCCCGACCCTGCCTCGCGCAGGAGCCGGCACCATGAAGCCGCCCGCCCTCCAAATGACGCGCAACAAAAAAGGCCGTCCGCAGGCGGCCTTCTCCAAAAATCTCCGCGTCTCCGCGCGAACCAAAATCCTACTTACGCGGCGCCATCCCGCCAAAGGTCACCAGGCTCTCGGCCCCGTCCTTGGCCACCGCAGCGACACCGATGAAATGATCGTCGACCACGATATCCTTCAGCACCGTCTGCGTGCCGCCAGTCACGACCCGGCTGTCGCTCCAGTCCTGCTTGTCCGCGCGCCGCCAATAGACCTTGTAGCTAACCGCTCCCGGCACCGCGTCCCAAAAGACCCGCGTATCCATCGACAGCGCGCCATCGAGCGACACCGTCGCCGGCGCCGCCGGCGCATCGGCCAGTCGCCGCAAGGTCGCGACATTGAGCGCCGTCACCTTCGCCAGATAGGGAAAGTCCATGCCGTCGACCGTGTCGCCATAGACCCGGCCATTTTCGGTGCGCAGGTCCTGATGCTGCCGGTCATAATTCTCGATCCCCACCGAAAAGCGCACCGCCGGGAAGCCCAGGTCCAGGAAGGGCGAATGGTCGCCACCGCGCCCGAACCGGTCGAACCGCCGCACCGCCAGCACCTCCAGCCCGATCTTCGGGTCCGCCTGCGCAATGCCGTCGATCGCCTTGGCCAGCGCCCGCGACGGGCCGTCATCCTCGCCGCCGATCGCCCGGCGCGTCAGGTTCGCCTTGGCGTCGTCGCCCGCGCGAATCCCCTCGGAAAAAACCCGCACGCGATCCGCGACCACCTGGCCATTCTGGCCCACCGTGTTGCCGACAATGTCATTGTTCAGCATCGCCCGCACATGCCAGCCACGCGCCTTGGCCGTGGCCGCCAGCAGCTTGCCGCCCCACAGCCCCTGCTCCTCGCCCGACAGCAGCGCATAGACGATCGTGCCGTTATATTTCTGCCCGGCCAGCACCCGCGCCGCCTCGATCACCAGCGCCGTGCCCGACGCATTGTCATTGGCGCCCGGCGCATCGCTGCTGATGTTCATGACATCGGTCACGCGGCTATCGATATGCCCGGCGACGATCACCACCTCGTTCGGATCACCGCTGCCCTTCTGGATCGCCAGCACATCGACCACCTCGACGCCATCGGGCGCGCGCGGGCCGGTGAAGCGATCCGCCACCGTCTCGACGCTCAGGCAGCCGCCACAGCCCTTGCCAATCTTCTCGAACTCGGCCTTGCCCCAGGCCCGCGCCGCACCGATCCCGCGCTTGGGATCGGTCGCGCTCGACAGCGTATGGCGCGTGCCAAAGCTCACCAGCTTTTCCACGCTCGCCTTCAACCGCGCCGCATCGGGCGCGGCCGGCGCGGTGGGGGCCGCCAGCACTGGGGTTGCAAGGGCCGAAGCGGCGGCGAGCAGGATCAGTTTCTTCATCTGACCAGTCTCTTAGAGGCTTTTCCCGTCAGGTAAAATCATCTGATCGTTCATCCTCGACAGGCCGGCCCGCCATCGTCAGGCAGATGCCAGCCCCGCTTCCCGTCGCCGGACCTGATGCCCGATCGTTTTCCAGTCCAGACGGATATCCTCGCCTCTTCCATGCACGGCAATCGACGTCCCAATGGCGATGAGGGCCAGCATCAGACCGCCCAGCGTATCCACCAGATAATGGCCGCCGACCGGCACGGCCGATGCGAACATCACCATGTTCAGCAGCAGAAACGGCCAGCGCAGCCAGGGGAAGGGCCAGAAGGCAAATATCAGAAGGATCGCCGATGCCGCATGAAAACTCGGCATGGTGATGATCCCCGTCAGCGCATCGCTGTCCAGCGTGGCCTTGGCCCCGGACCGCAGTTCCTCCATCAACGCCTCCAAATGCCAGGAAGCCCAGGCGGTCGCGCCCGGCATCTGCGCCGGATCGACATTATAATGATGGATGCAGCCACCGCCGGAAAGAAGGGGAACATCACTATCGTCAGCAACAAACACATGCCCCAGGCGGTCATGAACCGATAGGCCAGCGCTGGATGCCCCAGCCCGCAAAGCAGCAATATCGCCAACTGCGGTTGCCAGTTGATCGCGGCATAAGCGTGGATCAACAAGGTCGCGATCCGCGGACTGGCCTGAAACCACGCCATCATCGCCAGCCAGTCGAAATATAGCGCACGGTCCGCTGCGGCCAGCATCGTATCCGCATAGGGCAATGCCGTTCGCGCCAGCGCCGCACAGCCCAGCGCAGCTGTCGCTGCCATGAAGTAGAACAGCCCGGTAAGCACCAATATATGGCCCAGCCGCTGACCGCTCCCTTCCCGCGCTGCCATGGCAGCATTCCCGGATGGCGTGCGGCGAAGAATATAAAGTCCGCTGGCCAAGAATATGATGATTGCAACATAGAGCGGCGCCAGATCCACGATGTCGACGTGGAAGGACTGCACCGTCGCGGCAGCCGCCAGCAGGATCGTCATCAGCATCGCAAGCAGAATGACCGGCCATGAATGCCGAAAATCGCGGAGACATGCCGCACACACGCTGCGCACGCGAACGACAATATTGCCGATCACCAAAACCCCCACAGATCTTTACCCCGCAGAGGCGGCTATAGCCAATCCATGTATGAAACATTAAGAAACAAATATTGTCATCATTGAAAACTGCACGTTCTATATTGTCCACCGCATAATATAGTGAGCGGCACACCGCGCGCCTTCATTCCTCCATCATCCGATGCGCCGACATCACCGCCGGATCGTTGTTGATCACATGCAGATAGGCGGTGCGTTCCGCCGTCCCACATTGGCGCTTTACCAGCCCGCCGCCTTCCGTTCAGCCGGCGTCCGCCGCATCGCGGCGCCAATGCACGATCGTCACCGCCATCAGCGACAGCACCAGCATCGGCAACGCCGCCATCGCCTTCGCCACCCACGGATACGCGACCAGCCATTCCATCATCAGCGCGACCAGCACCGATCCGCTCCAAAACAAGGCCCCGCACAAGGCCAGGCTGGCCAGGACGATCCCGATCCGCATCGTCATTCTTCCACCACCCGCTGCGCAGCGATCACCGCCGGATCGCTGTCGATCGCGTGCAGATAGGCGGTGCGCTCGGCGGTCCCGCGCTTCAGCTTCGCCAGCCCGCGCACCTGGTCCTGCGTCAGCATGATCCGCACATAGCCGCGATCGACCAGGCACTGGTCCAGCGCCGCCTGCAATTGCGCGCGCACGTCGCTGCGCGTCATCGCCTGATATTTCGCGCCGAAATTCGCCGTCCGCCGCGCCACATTGACGTCGTCATGATGCATGCCGATATTCGCCGCCGCCATCAGCGGGCTGGCATCGCTATCGCCGCCATAGGTTCGCAGGATCATCGCCAGGTCGACCATGCTCAGCGCATCCAGCGCCTGCGCCGTCTCAGGTCGCACCGTCACCGCCCTGTCCCGCGTTGCCTCCGCGCAGGCCCCCGCATCGCCGGCATAGTCGGCCAGCGACACACCCGCCTTGGCCCAGCTTGTCGGCGGCGCGGCGCGCGCGCCAGCGGGCATCAGCAGCACCATCGGCGCCACCAGCATCAGCGCCATCCTGCTCCGGGTCACACGCCGCATCCTCGCCTCCTCAGCCCCAAAGCCCGTTCAGCGCCGCGCCCTCGCCCAGCGCCCGATCATCCAGATATGCAGCGCATGGATCGCCACCATGCCCGCCGCGATCGCCAGCAGCACAGGAATCACCAGCCCCTCCTGCCCGGCGCGCGGCGGCACCCACAAAGCCATCGCGCCAATGACCAGGATCAGCATCGTCCCCAGCACCGGCGTGAAGGCCAGCGCCACGGCCCGCGGCGCATGCCAGCTCACCGTCCCGGTCAGCGTCCATTGCATCGGCAGCCGGTCGATCGCCCGGAACCGCCGATCGGCGCGCACCGACAGCGCGATCATCGCCCCCGCCGCCGCCAACAGGATCAGCCCAACCAGCATCGCCCGATCTCCAAAGCCGCGCCCCGATCCTACCAGAAGAACCGCGCACCGGCAAAAGCCGACGGTGCGAAGGGCGAGCCTCGACTATCTCCCGCCCTTACTTCGCTACGCTAGCAATGACGATGCCGGGTTTTGACGGCTAACGGTGAGAAGCTGCCATCCTCACCCCGGCCTTGAGCCGGGGTCCCGCTTCTTTATCTGTAGCATCGAAAAGCGGGATGCCGGGTCAAGCCCGGCATGACGGATGTGGGTAGGGCGACTAACGACCAGAAGCAGACGTTTCTCATTCCTCCCCAAGCTTGTCTTGGGGAGGTGGCAGCGCGAAGCGCTGACGGAGGGGAATGGCGTAAACGCAGTCCTTTAGCCCCTCCACCGCCTTCGGCGGTCCCCCTCCCCAGGCAAGATTGGGGAGGATTTTCGGACAGTCCCCTTCCCGCCCTCGGATCAAAAGCTGTTCTCAATCAGGTGGCAGCCGATAGGATTTCACCTGGGCTCTCGGAAAATTGATGGCTGTCACCTGATCATAGGCGTTGCCCATCAGCACGCGAACCGATTGCGGCTTTTCCGAAAGATAGAAGCCGACCGCACCCGATCCGGCGCCAAGGCGTGTGTCGCGCTGCATTATCACGATTGCGCCGAGCACAGGATCCTCGATCTCCTGCCCCCAATTCTCCCAGCTCAACGCGCGGCCGGGCGCGGCCGGGCAAGGCTTGCCCACCTGCTTGAACGTCCAGCACATGAAAGATCCGACCCATGGAACTGCGTCATCGGCAGGCAGGCCCGCGGCCTTGTTATAAGCGATGATGCGCGGATTGCTTTCCGGCCCCGGAATTTCCCGCTGCCCTATCTCGCCCTGGGCCACGCGCATCCAGGCGGCAGCCTTCGTCTTCGTCGCGGCCTCGACCAAAGAGGCATCCTCTGCCGTATAATTGGTCGCACTCGCCGTGCTGGCGATGACCGGCGGGGGGACCGCCTGCCCCTCATCGACATTGGCCGTCGCGCGCAATTTGGACAGATAGTCATCGGACAGCGCGATATAGCCGGCCTGGGCAAACCACAGGAGGTTGAGCGCACGCTGGCGGGCTTGCACATTCACATCCGCATTTGACGGAACATCACTCGATTTCAGAATGATATTCGTTTCCAGTTCGCGTCTTTTTATGGCGTAGTCGGCGGCCTTGCCCAGTGCCGTCCCGATCAGCCCCAGCGCAGCCCCCATCAACACCACGCCGGTCGGCGTCAGCAGGAAATGAAATCCATCAGCTGTCGCGGTTCTTTTCCGCAGTTCAAAATCAGCCTTCTGAAGTTCCAGCTGCTCGCGCGCCAGTTGCTGATCCCGCCGCTTCAATCGCGCATCAATGGCGATCTTGGATCGCGCCAATCGGTCTTGATCGTTCACGACAACACCTCGATCAGCGCATGGATATTCACCGAATCATCTGCAATACATCATCAATATTATCCCGACCCCCGTCTACACGTAGTAATACATGCCCATTTTTGCGGCATTGCCGCGACAGCGCTGCCCCAGCGCGCCATCCATCGAAGTTTCCGGACAGATGCCCCCCACGAAAAGCCGGTGCCGCGCACAGGCCCTCCCCCTCACGTCCCCGCCGCCGCGCGGCGGCGGCGTATCGCTGCCAGCACCCGCTCGACGCTGGCGATCGCTGCGGGGCTGCCCGGTCCGGTCGCATCGCCCCGCGCCGCCCGGCGCGCCGCGACCTGGGCCGCATGCAGCTTCAGCAATTGCAGCCCCAGCGACGGATTGGGCGCGCGCTTGACCTTGCGGGTCTTCACCGCGCCCTCGCCATCCTCGATGATTTCCTCGCTCTCGCAGCCATGCAGCGCCAGCCGGATCAGCATCGCCTCGATCTCGCCATAGCCCTGCTCGATCGCCGCATCCCAGTCGCGCGCGAACTCCGCGTCGCGCTGCTTCAGGCCATAGGCCGCCTGCCGGCTCTTCCCCACGGTCCGCGCCGCCTCGCTGACATTGCAGGTCTCGGCCAGCTCCGCCAGGAAGCGCGCGCGGTCCTTCTGCGCCCAGCCATCCCTGCGCACCTGTCGCAATTGCGTGCGCACCCCGTCGCCCGCCGCCTGCCGCTGCGCCACGCGCTCCGGCCGCCCGGCCGCCCCCTTTCGCGCCGCCATCGCCCTCTCCCCCGATTATCCCGAACCATCGCCCCGCCGCGCGACCACGCGCCGCACGCCGCCATCGGCAGCAGCGCAGCGCGGCCTCGCCGGCACACCCAACGCCCAACGCAAAAGGGGCCGGCCCAATCGGACCAGCCCCTTTCGCCTCACCTGAAGGCAATATCTGTCAGCATCGCATCGCGGCGCCGGCATCCCAAAAGCCCCGCACCGTCAAGCACCAGCCCTCAAGGACCGACTGCCAATCCTGACCTGGAAGACCAGCCCAAAGGCTCAGCCCAAAGGCTCAGCCCCGAAGGCCGCCCTCGAAAACCCCGCCTTCCACAGCCCAGCCGACCCATCGCGCCACCACCGACCGAGGCCGGCGAGTCGCAATTATCGACTTTCCTCTTATCTGCCCGATCAGCGTGACGATGTCAAGAAAAATGTTCCATATGGGTTATACAGCCTTGCCCAGCATCCGCGCCTCCAGCGCCATCGCCCCGGCAAAGCTCGGCCGCGCCCGCAATCCGTCGAGCCAGGCCTTCACCCTGGGCCAGCGCCCGTCCTTCAACCCGCTGCTGCAATAGCAGGCATTGATCAGCGGACAGGCCACGGCAATGTCGGCCAAAGTGAAGCGATCCTCCACCAGCCAGCCGCTGTCGGGCAGAACCGCCTCCAGATAATCATAGATGCCCGGCATCTTCTCCGCCTGTGCCCGGTCGGCACGGGCCGGGTCATGCGGCATGTCGAGCAGCTTGCCGACCACCCGGTTGAAGAAGATGTCGACACCCACCGGCTGGGCGATGGTATCGGCAAATTCCTCATACCATATCGTCCGCGCCCGCGCCTTCGCCTCGGCCGGGATCAGGTTCGGCTCGGGATGCAGCGCATCCATATAGGTTATGATCGCGGTCGAATCGCTGATCGCGAAATCGCCGTCGACCAGGGCCGGGATCTTGCCGAAAGGGGACGCCCGCTCGAACTCTGCGCCGCCCTTGCCGAACCCGGCCGGCCGCACCTCGACCGCGATCCCCTTTTCCGCTGCAAAGACAATGACCTTGCGCACAAAGGGCGACGGCCGCGCGCCATAGATGATCATGCACCCACTCCTGCTTTTCTGGTGGTGGAGCACCGATCCTGCCAGACCAGTTGCATATTGCAACTGTCCACTTCTGTCCTGCCCGGCCCTGACCGCGCAATCCATTAGGTGTTCGACCGGAATTTCCACGCCCCCGCAAATCGGAAAGCCTTTGCAGGGGCAATCCGGGATGGGGGCGGTCATGGACAGACGCGCGTTTCTGGCGACGATGGCGGGCGCAGCGGGTGCGGCCGGCCTGGTCAGCTGCCATCAGGCC
>NZ_JBSXOQ010000102.1:0-40298 GCF_056859495.1 Sphingobium sp. L-44
GATTGCCGCCCTCCCATATCGGCGCCCGTAGGGCGGCACCACATAAAAGGGGCAGGAAAGCCTGCGAATAGCATCTGCTGGCATCGTACCGGATTTGTTCGCCCTTAGCGTGCAGATACGTCACTTTCGTGTAGTCACCCCATTATGGCGCCGATTGGCCTGATCCGTTGATCTGCCCCGTCGATTAGCGCGTCTGACACACGCTCTATCTGTCTGATCTGAACCAGGCGGCGGAAATCAAATATAGGATATCTATCGGATATCCTATAGCTATCTGGTATCGTTAGGATATCCGATCGAATTATCCATCCTGAAGCGGCGCCGGCCAGACGGGGGTATCATCCTCAGCATCGGGTCAAAAAAAACACCCGCACTAGCGTCGTTATCCATAGGATGATGAAATACAGGTGCAAGACGCGGTGTTAAATGGATGGCCTGCCCGTCCCATCACATGGCGTTGATCCGCGCGATCCACGAACCGGGCAGCGTGATGAACGGCGCCGTGTCGGCAATCATCCGACATGTTGGTTATGGGAACGACGTCGTCAATATCTGGCGCTTCATGATCGATGCGCTGGGCCAGAACGGCCGCCGCAAGCTGGCGGGAATCGCCGTTCGCATAAAATAGTATCTATAGACTACTAATAAGATATCTAGGTAGCTATCCGATAACTCATTGCTCGCGCTGCCGATCCAGCGCCGCCAGCGCCTGTTCCAGCACCGCGCCCAGCGGCAGGTTCATCGCATCGGCAATCCGGTACAGCTCTTCGATCGTCTCTTCTGTCGCCTTGATATTGATCTGCCGGTTGCGCCCGGTCACATGGCGGCGGGGCTGCCGGACGGGCTGCGGAGCCGCTGCCGACGGTGTGGGCGGCGGCGGGGCAGGGGAGGGCAGTGCCGTTTCACCTGTCTCTCTCGCTGTCTCACCGGCCTTTGCCGCGCCCGCCTTCCTGCTTGGAAAGCCGCTGCTTTGCGCGATTTTCTCGATTGCATCTGCGGGTACGGGCTTGGCGCTATTGTCCGATCCGAAATCGTCCAGATCGCCGAAGGGATTGGCCCTGCTCATCCTGCTACCTCATCCGTCTTCGCCGCGCTCTTGCGATTGGCGCGCAGCTGCTCGATCACTTCCACCGCAAACTGTTCGGCATTGGCGATCGCTTTGTCCAGATTGGACACGTCCCTGGGGTCCAGTTCCTCCAGCGTCTGGCGGAAGGAAAAGATCGCGCGAAACGCCTCGCGCTCATGTAGTTGCGTCGTGAACATCGGCACGCCCGCGTCGACCAGCCCGTCCTGGATATGCCCCATGGTCCGGGTGCGGATGATCGGGCTGGTCCGCGACAGCAACACGCCATAGGGCACGGCCCTGCCGGTCATCTTCTCATGCTGTTTCAGCACCCGGATCGCCCGGCTCGCCTGTTCCGCGTCCAGTTGCGACCCCTGCATCGGGATCACCACCAGATCGGCCTGGCTGACCGCCAGCAACACGATCTTGGCCGCCGTTCCTTCCAGATCGACGATGACGAAGGGCGTTTTCGCCGCAGCCTCTTCGATCCGGTCCAGAATATTATCCTCGTCGACATCGGCGACGATCGACAGATTGTCCGGCACCTGCGCATCGCGGCCCCAGGCGGCGATGGGATGATTGGGATCGGCGTCGATCACCGACACCTTGGCGCCACGCGCCAACTGGGACGCCAGAAGCAGGGCGGCGGTGGTTTTTCCGACGCCCCCCTTGGGGCTGATGAAAGCGATGGTAGGCATGGGATAACCATATAGCTATCGGATAGCATCAGGCAATCGGATAGCTATCTGGTATCCTTATGTGGTGGAACGGAAGACATAACGGTCTGGTGGACGTCAATGTCTCACTATTGTCCTTGCCATGCTCATCCGGGCAGATGCTTTGGGGCTGAGCATGGCAGGAAAGTCAGCGCGCCAGCTCTTCGGTGGCGAATGAACGGATATGGTTGCCGATGTCGGCCCGCTCGAGCGCCAGCGCCAGATTGGCCTCGACATAACCGGCCTTTGACCCGCAATCGAAGCGGCGACCGTCAAATGTGACGCCATGGAAAGGCTGCGTGCCGATCATCGACGCCATGGCATCGGTCAGCTGGATTTCGCCGCCTGCGCCCTTTTCCTGCGTTTCCAGGATCTTCATGACGTCGGGTTGCAGGATGTAGCGGCCCGGCAGGATCAGGTTGGACGGGGCGGTGCCGAGCTTTGGCTTTTCGACCAGGCCCTTCACCTCCGTCAGCGCGCCGTCGCGCGCGCCCGGATCGATCACGCCGTAACTGGGCGTCTGGTCCATCGGGATTTCCAGCGCACAGACGAGGTTGCCGCCGACCTTTTCATAGGCATCGACCATCTGCTTCATGCAGCCTTGCCCCGGCGCGCCCTTCATGAATTCGTCGGGCAGCAGGATGGCGAAGGGTTCATCGCCGATGATGTCGCGCGCGACCCAGATGGCATGGCCCAGGCCCAGCGGCTCCTGCTGGCGCAGGAACACCGCATTGCCCGGGTCGAGCCGCGTGCCTTCCAGCGCCGACAGATCCTTGCCGCGTTCACGCTGCGTCACTTCACATTCAAAGGCGATGTCGAAATAATCCTCGATCGCGCCCTTGCCGCGTCCGGTGACGAAGATCATCTGCTCGATCCCCGCCTCGCGTGCCTCGTCCACCGCATATTGGATCAGCGGACGGTCAACCACCGGCAGCAATTCCTTGGGAACGGCCTTCGTCGCTGGCAGAAACCGTGTGCCAAGTCCTGCAACAGGAAATATGGCTTTACGGATCGGTCGGCTACAATTTTTCATGAAATCCCCGAATTGGCAAATGGATCGCGACCCGCTCTTATTGGGTTAGCTGTGTAGGGTCCATAGTTACACGGGGCGAACGGAATATGCTGCCGGGCGTTGATCGGGGCAGGGACACTTCCCACCGTTATGGTTCGCTGCGACCTGCATATTCGTGCAGATTGCCGGCTCGACTTCACTGCGGAAAGCGGGTGGCTTTTCCGGTGCATTTGCGCTCTCGATTTCGGATGATCGTGGGGCAGGGGAGCAATAGCCAGATCGTCGCAGTTTTGGCATCGACCATTGATAATCGGATGAGGTGGATGGCTCCCGCTCACGGCATCTAAGTGCCAAGATGGGTTGCTGTCATGCAAACCCGAGCAAGGAACCATCCGCCATGGAGATTAGCACGATCGGCCTGGATTTGGCCAAGAACGTTTTTCAGGTTCATGGTATCAGCGCGACCGGTGAGGTTGTCCTTCGCAAGGCGCTGCGACGATCGCAGATGCTGCCGTTCTTCCAGAAACTGCCGCCCTGCCTAATAGGCGCAGAGGCCTGTGGGACATCGCATCATTGGGCGCGTGAATTGACTAGGCTGGGTCATGAGGTGCGGCTGATGCCAGCGGCTTATGTAAAACCGTATGTGAAGCGCGGTAAGAACGATGCCGCTGACGCCGAGGCGATCTGCGAAGCGGTCACACGTCAAACGATGCGGTTCGTGCCCATAAAGTCGCGCGAGCAGCAGGCGGCGCTGTCGCTGCACCGGGTGCGCAGTCTGTTGATCAAGCAGCGCACGCAGTTGGTCAACATGATGCGCAGTGTGCTCGCCGAGATGGGCATCGCCATCCCGGTCGGGATCGTGAAGGCACTGCAGATGGCGCGGGAAATCGTCAACGGGGAAGCCGAACTCGACTTGCCGGCCGAGGCGACCAACGTCGTCGCCTTGCTGGCAGAGCAACTGCTGCAGCTTCACACTCAGTTGCGCAAGCTCGACCTGCGTCTCGCCACCCTGCAGCGGAGTGACGACAGAGCCAAGCGTCTGGCCACGATCCCGGGTATAGGACCAATCGGCGCGACTGCGCTTGCCGCGTCGGTGACCGATCCAGGCCAGTTCTCGTCAGGGCGCCAGTTCGCCGCCTGGCTGGGGTTGACCCCGCGGCAGAGCTCGAGTGGCGGCAAGGATCGACTGGGGCGGATTACCAAGATGGGTGACAGATATCTACGGCAGCTCCTGGTTATCGGCGCAACCGCGCTGGTCCGATACGCCAGGGAGAAACCCGGCACTGTCGATCCGCGCTTTGTCGCTCTGCTCGCCAGAAAGCCCGCGCGCGTTGCCTCGGTCGCCATCGCTAACAAGATGGCGCGGATCGCATGGGCGCTCATGGCGCGTGGCGGAGTCTTCGAACGCGGGCATGCACCGATGCTGGCCGCAGCATAGGATCAAGAACTTAGCTGAAAGATCAGCTTCACGAGGTTGTGAGAGCGAAGGATGTGATGGCAAAACCGGTCGGACCGGGAACAAGGACAACCCAAGGACTGTCTTAGGCATAATAGCCTGCTAAGCCGATCGGATCTTGTTCGCGGACACCATCAGGGCCAGCAGTCTCACCGACTGCATCAACAGGCCGGACAGACGACTGCACCCGACCAAAGGCCAGATCATCACTTTATGCTTGCAACGCGGGAGCCATCCACAGATGCCAGTCCGCAATGGATGAACGGATCGCTTCAAGGGATAAGTCTGGGTGTTCCGCTGCGTTACGGGAGAAATTTCGACCTCACCGGAAAGCCTGCGCGCTCCCTGGAGCCTTTCGAAGCAGGCCGGAACAGCTGCCTTCGAAAGGCTCTAATACACTGCTGGCCGCCTTTTCAGCGCGGGATGGCGAGCAGGGCGGATACCGGCCCCGCCGTCAGGGTGAAGGCACAGTCGCCCTCCAGCAGCAGGCAGTCGCCCTTTTCCCATGCCAGACCATTGACCGTGCCCGCGCCGCTCAAGGGCGTGAACCACAGCAGCTTGCCATCGGGGACGGTGACGCTCTGGTCCTGCGTCCACTGGACGAGGTCCAGCGAGAAGGGGGCTTCATCGGCGCCGATCAGGCGGGCCTCGCTGCCGAGCGGCGCTTCGCTCAGGGCGCGGTCATAGGGGGTGAGGCGGCTGACCGCGACGCCGTCGTCCAGATGCAGTTCGCGCGGGCGGCCATAATCATAGAGACGATAGGTAACATCGACATTCTGCTGGATTTCAGCGAGCGTGATGCCCGCGCCGATCGCGTGGACGGTGCCCGCCGGGATGAAATAATAGTCGCCCGGCTTCACCGGTTTCCAGTCGATCCATTGTTCCAGCGATCCGTCCTGCGCAGCGGCGCGGAACTGGTCGGGTGTCATGGGGGCGGTGAGGCCGATGCCCAAAGTCGCGCCGGGTTCGCAGTCGAGGATGTACCAGATTTCCTCTTTCCCGCGCGGCAGGCCCTTTGCCAGCGCCTGCGCGTCGTTCGGATGCACCTGAATGGACAGGCGGTCGCTGGTGAAGATATATTTGACCAGCAGAGGCAGGTCGCGTCCATCGGCATTTTCGAACCAGACCTCGCCAATCTGTCGCCCCGCGCCGGCGGAAAAGATCGTGGGAAGGTCGACACGGCCCCACGGCTTTTCGACATAATGCGGCTCAAGCTTTTGCATCGACATGATAATCCATAGAGAAGGACGCGCGATTTCTCTTTGGTCAAGGCATCGCTGTCAACATAATCCCACGCAGATAGCGGCCATAGTCGGACTTTCCGTGCCGCGCGATCGCCCGTTCCATTTCGGCATCGCCGATGAAGCCCTGACGATAGGCGATTTCTTCGGGGCTGGCGATCTTGAAGCCCTGACGCTTTTCAAGGAGGCGAACGAAATCGGCGGCGTCGAGCAGGCTGTCGGGCGTGCCGGTGTCGAGCCAGGCATAGCCGCGGCCCATGATTTCGACGTTCAGTTCGCCGCGTTCCAGATACACCTTGTTCACGTCGGTGATTTCCAGCTCGCCGCGCGCCGAGGGTTTGAGGTTCGCGGCGATGTCCACAACCTGAGCGTCATAGAAATAGAGGCCGGTGACAGCCCAGTTGGACTGCGGCGTTTCCGGCTTTTCCTCAATCGATATCGCCCGCATGGCGCCGTCGAAGCTGACCACGCCATAACGTTCGGGATCGTTCACATGATAGGCGAAGACGCTCGCGCCGCTGGTCTGCGATGCCGCATGGGACAATATGTCGGGCAGGCCGTGGCCATGATAGATATTGTCGCCCAGGATCAGCGCCGATGGTTCATTGCCGACGAAATCCGCGCCGATGATATAGGCCTGCGCCAGCCCATCCGGGCTGGGCTGCTCGGCATAGTCTATGCTCATGCCCCAGGCCGAACCGTCACCGAGCAGCGAGCGGAAGGCGGGCAGGTCGCGTGGGGTGGAGATGATGAGGACTTCGCGGATCCCCGCCAGCATCAGCGTGCTGAGCGGATAATAGATCATCGGCTTGTCATAGACCGGCATCAGTTGCTTCGATATCGGCAAGGTCATCGGATAAAGCCGTGTGCCGCTGCCTCCGGCGAGAATGATCCCTTTCATGCGTGCAGTTCCCCCCTGAAAATCGATCAAAGCGCCATCGGTTGCAGCCGGTCCATCACGGCATCCAGCGACATGTGCCAGTCCGGCAGCGTGACGCCATGGACGCGGGCGATGAGGCCGCAGTTCAGGCGCGAATTGGCGGGCCGGGTGGCGAGCGTTGGATAATCGGCCGTGCCGATCGGCCGCACCAATGCCGTCGGGCCGCCGCGCGCGGCAGAGGCCGCGAAGATCGCCTGCGCGAAATCCGCCCAGCTGGCTTCGCCCGGCGCCGTCATGTGGAAGATACCGCGCAGCTCAGGGCTACTATCGGCTACCATATTGGTAGCCACCTGAAGGATAGCATCCGCGATGGCAAGCGCACTGGTCGGATTGCCGACCTGATCGCCCACCACGCCAAGGGCGTCGCGGTCGCCCGCGAGGCGCAACATGGTCTTGACGAAATTGACGCCGAACGGGCTGTAGACCCACGCCACGCGCAGCACCGCGCTATCGTCATGGCCGTCCAGCACCGCTTGTTCGCCCGCCAGTTTCGACGCGCCATAGACGCCGGTGGGGCCGGTCGGATCGCTTTCCACATAAGGGCGGTCCAGCGTCCCGTCGAACACATAGTCGGTCGAGATATGGATGAGCGGCACGCCCAGCGCCTTGGCCGCCTGCGCCACCGCGCCCGGTCCTGCGCCGTTGACGGCGAAAGCCAGATCGCTCTCGCTCTCCGCCTTGTCGACGGCGGTGTAAGCGGCGGCCGAGACGATCGCGTCGGGCGCCGTCGCCGACAATGCGCGCACGACCGAGGCCGGGTCGGCAAGGTCGAGATCGGGGCGGCCGATCGCGATCACCTCATGCCCGGCGGCCATGCCGCGTTCGATGAGGCTCGTGACGACCTGCCCGGCTGTGCCGGTGACGGCGATCTTCATGCAGGCACCTTCGCGTCGGTCTTGTCGAGGCCGAGGCGCTGGCCGTCATATTGTTCACGCAGCGGCTGCCACCACCACTCGTTGGCCAGATACCAGCGCACGGTCTTTTCGATGCCGCTGTCGAAATTCTCCTGCGCCTTCCAGCCCAGTTCGTTCTCAAGGCGGGTCGCGTCGATCGCATAGCGGGCGTCATGGCCCGGACGATCGGTGACATATTCGATCAGCTCGGCACGCGGGCTGTCTGTCGGCACCAGTGCGTCCAGCACGGCGCAGATGCGCAGCACCACGTCGATATTCCTGCGCTCGTTACGGCCGCCGACATTATAGGTTTCACCCGGCTCGCCCCGTTCGATGATGATGTCCAGCGCGCGGGCATGATCGTCGACATAGAGCCAGTCGCGGATATTCTCACCCTTGCCATAGACCGGCAGAGGACGGCCAGCGAGCGCGTTGAGGATCGTCAGCGGAATGAGCTTTTCGGGGAAGTGATACGGCCCGTAATTGTTCGAGCAGTTGGATATCACGACCGGCAGGCCATAGGTGCGAGCCCAAGCCTTGGCGAGGTGATCGGACGCGGCCTTCGACGCCGAATAGGGCGAGGAGGGGTCATAGGGCGTGGTTTCCTCGAACAGGCCCTCGTCGCCCAGCGAGCCATAGACTTCGTCGGTCGAGACGTGGAGGAAGCGGAAGGCCGCCTTGGCGTCGCCTTCCAGGCCGTTCCAATAGGCACGCGCGGCCTCCAGCAGGGTGAAGCTGCCCACCACATTGGTCTGGATAAAATCGGCCGCGCCGGTGATCGAGCGGTCGACATGGCTTTCGGCGGCCAGATGCATGATGCGGTCGGGCTGGAAGCCCGCGATCGCCGCGTCCATCGCCGCACGGTCGCAGATATTGGCGTGCAGGAACTGGTGGGTGTTCCTGCCTTCGACTTGCCTAAGCGACGCTTCGCAGCCGGCATAGGTCAGCGCGTCGATGGTGAGGACATCATAGCCCTTTTCCAGCACCAGATAGCGGACGAGGGCAGAACCGATGAAGCCGGCGCCGCCGGTAACGATTACGCGCATGGGTCAGTTACTCCAGCTGAAACAGGCCGGGAGTTCGGATAATAGCGGTTGCTTGCGATCTTTGGAGGAAAGCGTGTCCGGATCGGCGACATCGGGCCACTGGATGCCGATCGCCGGATCGTCCCAGGCCAGGCCCTTGTCACATTCCGGGCTGTAATAGCTGCCGGTCACCTTGTAGCAGATGACAGTATCGGGTTCGATCGAGCAGAAGCCATGTGCGAAGCCCGGCGGGACCCAGAGCTGCTTGCCATTTTCAGGCGTCAGCGTTTCGCCGATCCACTGGCCATAGGTGGGCGATCCGGCGCGAATATCGACCGCCACGTCGAACAGCGCGCCCGCGGTGCAGCGCACCAGCTTGCCCTGAGTATGAGGTTCGCTCTGGAAATGCAGGCCGCGGATCGTGCCGGCCCGCGCGCTGCGCGATTCATTGTCCTGTACGAAGCTGTAGTCGCCGATATGCCTGGCGAAGATATCCGCGCGGAATGTTTCCGCGAAATAGCCTCGATCATCGCCGATATGGCGGGGGATGATCAGCGCGATCCCTTGCACATCGTAAATTCGAATTTCCATATGCCCCTTCCGCCAGAACGTTGATAACAGGATATGCAGACTGAAATAATCTTGGAATCTATGTCTGGCCCGGCGGGCGATAGGATTGCTGCGTCCTATGCAATGGCATCATTGGCATAATATTGCTCGGATGATGTCCATCGTGCCGTAATATTTTCAGCTCAAACCTAACCCATGGCGGTTGGCCATGAAATAACTCTACTCGATAAGCGTCACAACGTCCGTTTACGCTTCGTCGGATGCCTGCTAGGGCTTCAGGCGCATATGTCTCATCGTCAACAATCCCGCTTCGCCAAATTCAAAACCACGCTCCATGGGTGGCATAATGCCGGCTTGGGAACAGAAGGTTTGCGACTGTTCAATCCGCCGGCCCTTGGGCTTGAGCGGAGGGAAGAGAATGAACGAATCATTCGCGGCGCTTGCAACACCGCCTATCTGGGCCAGAATACAGCTCTGTGCCGTGTCCTTGGTCGCTACAAGGCCTATGTGGACACGACCGACATAGGTCTTTCCAGCCATCTGATGCTTGATGGCTATTGGGAAATGTGGGTCACCGAAACCATTGCGGATCTGGTCCGCCCCGGCATGGTGGTCGCCGACATCGGCGCCAATATCGGATATTTCACGCTGCTGATGGCCGAACTGGTGGGCCCCACGGGGCGCGTCCATGCCTTTGAACCCAACCCCAGGCTTGCCGAACTGGTGAACAAAAGCCTGATGGTCAATGGTTTTTCCCGTCATGCGACGATGCATCAGACCGCCCTTGGCGACCAGAATGATCATTCCATGATGCTGGTTGTGCCACGCGATACGCCCATGAACGCCTATATCCTGCCCATGGGCAGCGAAGGTCACCCGGACGGTGTCGAAGTGCCGGTCGCTCGTCTGGACAGTCGTGACGACTGGCGCGACATCGAAATGGCCAAGATCGACGTCGAAGGCGCAGAAGAAATCATCTGGGCCGGTGCCCAGGGACTGCTCGACAGCGGCAAGCTGCGGACCGTGGTGCTGGAATTCAATGCACATCGTTACCACGACCCTGTCGATTTTCTGAACCGCTTGTCCGTCGCACATGGCTTTGCTCTTCATCACCTGACGCTCAGAAACGGCGTGGTCCCGACCGATATGGACTATATTCTCAGTCATTCCGGGCCTGAAGACATCATGCTGGTACTCAAGCGGTAAGCTGGCCATGCGTGAAATCGATCCCTTCGATTACTGGGAAAGTCATGCCAGTGCGATCGAGGGGCTGGGTGGGTCGGAACGATCGCCAGATCCCCGTTACTGCTTTCACACCCGCTATCATGAAGTGCGGGAGGGGCGGGCCGGCTTCGTCCTGAAACTGAACGGGGTTCGCGCCAAATTCGGCGAGATATCGATACGGGTCCATGCCTGGAAACCGGATGGTGATGGGAATATCAGCCTGGTTTCCGGCGCACGGCTGCTGTTGCAGTCGGAAAATGACGCCCAGTTGGAACTGCCGGTGCGGTTCGCTTCCCGGCAGGGCGTCCTCTATTCGCTTTATGGATATTTGTCCGAGGATTCAGACGTGAGCGCGCAAGGACTTCAGGTTCTGATCGACGAACCCGAAGATAATGGGGATGTCTATCCCGAACCGCCGCAGTCGATACTGGCCATGAACCGGCAACCGTCGGAGGCTCGTCCGGCCAATGCCCTGACGCATCAGGGCCGACTGGTTGCAGATGCGCCTGTGTCGCAAAGCTGCACCTACAGCCAGGTCGCGGCGCTTGGACTTGACGGCCTGGACGCGGACAGTGCGATCGCGCGATGGAGCGAGCGCATATGTCTGAATGCGCTGGGCAGTTATGGCGTATTTCATTCCGGGCTTGAAGGGCTGGTCGTTGGCACCGGCGCCAGCGATGAAGGCGACTATGCGCAAAGTCTCGACCGTTTCGCCACGGTCGTACGGCGGCCGCCAGGCCCGCCGCCATCGCGCAAGAGCGACGAATTTTTCGATTTCATGCTGATTACCAACGCCATCGGCCGTGGCGACAATGCCCGCAGCCGATGGGAAGAGGCGGAAGACTGGCTGACGCGACTGAAAATCGGTGGCCTGGGTGTTCTGGCCCTGCGCTATCGTCCCGACAGCGGTCTCATCAGCAGCAAGAGCGCATCGGACGGCCCCACATTGTCCCGCAACGAAATCGGGCAATGGACATTGCGGCTGATCGGCAATGGCTATTCCGTTGCGCCGCTGGCATTTGCGCCATCTGCCGATCTGCTGGTCGATCATCAGGAACTTGCGGGTTTCGTCCTTATCATACAAAGGCTGTAACCATGAACGCTGGCCGCCCCGACAGGCTTGACCAATCTTCCGGCAGCGCTGGCGACCAGCGGTCGCGCCTCGACATCCTGTTTTCGGGGCTGGCGAAACAGGGACTGGTCATCAACGCACTGGCCTTGCGCGAATTGCAGCAACGCTACGGACGCGCGAATATCGGTTATCTGTGGGTGATCGTCGAACCCCTGATGCTCGCTTCCGTCGTGACGATGATCCACTCCTTCGTCAGCCATGGTGCGCCTGCGGGGGATATCAGCCCCTTTACCTTCACGCTCACCGGCTACACGATCTTCATCATCTTTCGGAACTCGTTCACGCGCTCCGACGGCGTTCTGCACCAATATTCCTCGCTGCTTTATCACAACATGATAACGCCGTTTGACATCATGCTGGCCAAATCGATCGTGGAAACGATCGGCTGCATATCGGCGCTGGCGGTGCTGCAAACATTTGGCGTCATTCTGGGCATAGCCCAGTTTCCGGCCAGGCCGATCTATCTGATCGGCGCGATCATGCTGTTTTCCTGGTGGTCTTTCGCCTGGTGTCTGCTGGCAGCGGCCTATACTTTTCATTCGCCCTTTCTGGAACGCCTGGTCCATCCGGCGTCCTATTTCGCCATGCCATTGAGCGGCGCGTTCTTCACCGTATCGCTGCTGCCGGCCTGGGCCAGACCCTATGTGACCTGGAATCCCATGGTTCCGGTCTTCGAACTGGCGCGATATGGGCAATTTGTATCGTCGCCCGATCGTTATACCCAGGTCGGTTTTGTAGTAGCCGCAAATTGCTTTTTCACTTACTGGGGGCTGTTGGCGATCCGGCGTGTGCGCAGGGATATCCATGTCGCATGACGGCACACCATCTTATCTAGAGCGGAGCATTCCTTCTTGCACGGCGTGATACACCCCCAGAATAATGGGATGCAGGGCGAAGCGGGCAGCACGAGCGCCCGGCTCAAGGCTGCGGCCTACGCCAACCGTTTCTTTTTGTGCATCGTGATTTTGCCGACGCTGATTGCGGCGGCCTATCTCTATCTGGTCGCGTCCGATCAATATGAATCCAGCACGGATTTCGTGATCCGCCATGCAGAAGCGACGGCGAACAGCGGCAATATGGGGCAGCTGTTCGGCATCAGCCTGGGCTCGTCCTCCACCATTTCCGAATCCTTCATCGTCGAAAAATATCTCCTGTCGCATGATGCGGTTGCGATGCTGCGCCGTGAAGATGATCTGGTCCGTCGCTTTCGACCCGCAGGCGTCGACTGGTTCAGCCGGCTATGGTCCGCAGACCCCACGCCCGAACGCCTGCTCAAATATTACAAGAAGCAGGTCGAAATCGAGCAGGACGAAACCAGCGGCATCACCCATCTTACCGTTCACAGCTTCCGGCCCGAGGATTCCTACGCCCTGACGTCCAAATTGCTGCGGATGGGTGAGCAGCAGATCAACGAAATCAACAAGCGCACCTATCGCGATCAGGTGGCGTCGGCAAAGCATGACCTGAATGAAGCGGCCAGTCAGCTCGGTGCGATACAGGCGCGGCTGACCGGCTTTCGCAAAAGCCGCGACGATGTCGACCCGGAAGGAACCGGGCGCGCGCAATTGACCCTGGTGACCAATCTGACCGCCAGCCTGGTACAGGCGCGGGCGCAACTGCGCGCGGTCGGACAGGCCGTGAGCCATAGCAGCCCGCAATATATCGCGCTTCAGCGTCAGGTGCAGGCACTGGAGGCCCAGATTGCAGGCCAGTCGTCGCAGCTGACCAATACCGACAATTCGGTCGCAAGCCGCCTTGGCGATTATGAGCAGCTGGTGATCGAACGGGAGGAAGCCGCCAAGCTTCACGCCGCCACCGCCGCGCAATATGCTCAGGCCGTTGCAGAGGCGAAGCGCAAGCAACTCTATCTGGTCCGTGTCGTGGAACCCAATCGCCCGGTCAAATCCCAGTTCCCGGAGCGCGGCAAGATGGTGCTGACCATCTTTGCATCGCTGTTCTTCGCCTATGCCATCGGATGGTTGCTGTGGGCCGGGGTCAAGGAACATAGCATCTGACCCGGGGCGGGCACCTCGGTCAGAATGATGCCGCCATCCGGCGGCCCGGACGTGGTGCCCTATATTCCGTTACCATGATCCTCGTCGCCTTGCTGGCGCTGGTCATGGTAACGATATTTGTCGCTGGCATAGGATTTGGTCCCGATCCGGGTCGGGCGGCGACCATACCTTCGCTGGATCCGGCGAAGCATCGCTATGTTCGGCACATCTATACGAACAAGGCCGTCTATGCGCCCGGCGCACGGGGAAGGTTGCTGGTGACCCTGGCCAATCCGGGGGCGGATGACCGGACGGTGCAGGTCGTCGCGACCATTCACCGGAACACACAGATCCTTGACGAAATCACGAACAAGGCGACGATCGGAGGATCGGGAAACGTCTTGGTGGACATGGATTTTGTCGCGCCGTCGGATGGTGGCGAACGGGGCTATCGCGTCGCCGTCACGGTCAAGGATGCAGGCGGCAGGGTTCTCGACGTGGCGGCCTCCGCCATTGATGTGCAGAACAGCCCGCTGAATGCCCGCTTCCCGCGTCAATGCTGGATATCGCATTGGGATGGCAAGGTGGATGCGGCGTCGCTGATAGACAGCCAGATCGCCTGGCATTGCAACACGGTGCAAAGCTATGCCAGCTATTATCGACCCGAACTGGCGCCGCCACCGGCATTGGACAGCTGGCTATCGCTGTCCAACCTGAAGGTCAGCCGCAGCGTGATCCGTGACGTGATCGATGCCGCCCATGCTGCGAACATGCCGGTCGGATTTTTCCAGGCCACCGGCGAAGCCTATTCAGACTGGCCCAAGCAGAAGGTCAGGCCGTCCCTGTCCTGGGGCTCTTTCCGCAACCGGTGCGGATTGACCGGGCGCTGCGACGCGGACGATATGGATCAGATGCCTCAATCGCCCGACAATTGGCGGCAATATGGATGGCAGGCCGATCATCTCGACTTTTTCGACCCATGCAATCCGGAATGGCAGAATTTCCTTCTGACCCGCTCCATCGCGCCGATGCTGGCCCAGTTCGATTATGATTTCTGGCAGGCCGATACGGTCGGCGCCCCGGTGCAGCCGACTTTCGACAGCAAGGGGGCTTCGCTTGACACCGTGCGCTGTCTGTCGACTTTTACCAGTGGGGCGGCCAAGCGTCTGAAAAAGCCCGCCATCCTGAACAATGTGTCGGGATGGGGAATGACGGATGCGGCGGGGAAGGGGACGCAGCCCTATCTCTATCGGGAAACATGGGACTTCGACACGCCCTATTATCCGGGTCTGAATGGGGTGATCGCGGCCATCATGGCCGACATGGGCCATCGCGATCCGCGCGCCATCGTTCAGCCTGGCTATATCAATCGTACGCTGGCGCAGAAATGCGAAACCGGCGCCCGCAAGAACGGATGTGTCGTGAACCCGCCGGCGGCGTTGCTGGCGACGGCCATGTTTGCAATAGCGGGATCGACCTGGATGAACCATCCGGATGAAGGCTGCATCATGACCAACGTCTTTGTCGAGGGCTATCATCTGCCCTGTTCGAAGGCGTTGGTGGATGGGCTTTTATCCTACAAGGCTTTTGAGGTCGGTTATCAGAACCTGCTGCGCGATGGTGTCCGGGACAGCGAACGGCCCTGTCAGATGATGTCCGGCGGCACCGGCGCGTCGATCGGCGCTGCCGGGCAGGTCTATCTGTTGGGCAAGACCATGCCGCAGTTCCAGATATGCCATCTGCTCAATCTGACGGGATTGCCATCCAATGCATGGAGCGACCTTGACGGCACGATGCCGGCGCCAAAGGCGATCGGTCCCGCGACGATGAAACTCTATTATTCAGGCGCGCCGGTTCGCCATGGCCGCAACCGGCTCTGGTGGGCCTCGCCCGATCATGACAATGGCGCCACGCAATTGCTGGACTATGGGACGGGCACCGACCAGGGTGGCAATTATGTGTCCTTCACCCTGCCGGCACTGAATTATTGGGACATGGTGGTGCTGGAACGGGACGATCATTCGCCTGCATCCTAGAACGCGCTGCGTTAATTGGGACGCAGCTCGCGCGCTCCAAGCTTTTGTTGTCGCATCGTTTTAGGCGCAAAACCGCTTCCCACTTTTGCGCACGATGCTCCAGAACATTCCGAAGCGAGCTGTAACAGCCGGCGGTTCGCAGAATGCGGAAAACAAAGGACAATCAAAGCAGACTATTTCGTCTGCGGGCCCGGACATTGCGCCAGATCGAAGGAACGGATCGACCGGGCCGCTGCGATCGCAGCGAAACCCGCTCCAGAGCGCTGCGGCGTTGGATGACAATCTCCGGCGCTGTCGATCATGCGGTTCGCGATGGCGGGGAAATCAGGGCAGTCCAAGCTTGTCATAGACGGTGCGCAGGCTCTGGAAGAAATGCGCATCGGTGAATTTGGCCGCCTGTGCGGGTGCCGCCGCGCTCAGCCGATCGTGCAGGGCCTGGTCATGGTCGATCCGGCGAATGGCGTCCGCAATGGCATCCGTGCTGTAGGGATCGACTTGAAGACCGGCATCGCCAACGACTTCGGGCAAGGATGCGGCATTGGAAGCGATGACCGGCGTGCCCAGCTGGATAGCCTCCAGCGCCGGGAGGCCAAAGCCTTCATAGATGGATGGGAACAGCACGGCGCGTGCGGCACGGACCAACCGGAACAACATGTCGCGGGGCAGATATTGCAGGATGATGACGGGCCGGTCAGGCTTGCGGCCATAAATGGTGCCATCGGCTCCCAGGGCGCCCATCGTGCCGTCCATGCCCCAATTGCGCGACGTAATGACCACCAGGGGGCGCTTGCTGTCTGACAGAAGATAACCGTCGATGATGCGCGCGACATTCTTCTTGGGATCCTGCGCGCCGAAGAAGAGATAGAATCCCTTGGGCGGAAGGCCGAAAATACGTTCGACGATCGCGCAGTCCTCTTCAGTTGAAGAGGCCGCGACATCTGCGGGCAACGGGCTGGACTGATAGGTGTTGGTTATCTTGTCATCGGCAATGTCGAACATGTCGACGATATCGCGCCGACTGGCTTCGGACACCGTCAGGATATGGTCGCCATGGGCGATGCAGCCCCGGATCAGCCGGGCATAATATGCCTTGTCGTCCAGCGTCATATGCGGGAATTTGAGCGGGACGAGGTCGTGCAGCGTATAGATGTTGCGGCTGCCCGCCATGCGAACGGGAACCGGATAGGTCCAGTGCATGACCGCCGGCGGGTTCGGCATGGTGATGGTCGTAAAGCGGCGCAGGTACATGAAGCGGGCGCGCGCGATTTCAAACATCAGGGGCGCGGTCCAGACGGACGAAAAATCCGGCCAGCGATGGACGAAATCACGCTTGTCGACCCGGTCGGTCAGCGGCACCTGCGTCAGCGCAAGCGCCCTGTGGTTCCACATGACCGACCGCTTGACCCGCTTCTTGGTCTTCTTTTCCTGCCGGCCATGGCCGAACTGGTCGAAAAACTGCGTTTCGGTCATCTGCGGGTCGGTTCCCGGATCAAGCCCGAAAACGCCTTCGATCTGATGCCCCTGCCCGGTCAGGATCGTCGCCAGCGATGATCCATAGGTGGCGACGCCCGTGCCCTTGGGAATGGCGAGGTTATGACCGTCTATGCCTATCCGCATCGATCTTACTGGGTCGCGAAGCGGACGCCCAGCGCCGGGCTGAACAACATATTGACCAGAGACACGAATTTCTGCGTCAGGTTCGACGGGCTGTTCGCGTACAGGATGACGTCCTTGTCCTGCATCTGGAACATCTGCGCCACAAAATAGGTCTGCGGATTCATCATGTCTATGTGATAGATTACGGGGCGCGCCGCTTCGCCATCCGCCGATTTTTCCAGTCGGAACAGGTAGACGCCACGGGCATCGGCACGACTGTCGGCAGGCCCGGTGGAACGGGCGATGGCCTGGGCCAGTGTCAGGCGCATTGCGTCGAAGGGGACTTCGGAAACCTTGTCCGTGGCCCCGAATACGGTGATGCTCTTGCGTTCCTTGCGGATCTCGATCCTGTCGCCGGGCCGGATCTGGATATTCGCCTGGTCCTCGGCTCGCAGATCGGCCAGGCGCAGGGTCGTAGAAACGTCACCTCTGGTAAAATAGAGTTCCGCATCATTGACGTCTATCGCGATCCCACCGGCCAGGGCGATCATGTCGAGCAGGCGTTCATGAGCGCTGGTCAGGCGGTAACGGCCCGATTTCACGACAGTGCCTGAAATATAGGCCGTGTTGTTCACGCTTGCGTCGATCGCAACCTGGACCTGCGGGCTTTGCGAATATTGGCTCAGGCGGGCGCGGATGCGTTCGGCCAGATCTTCGGGGTAGGAACCACCGGCCTCCATGCGGCCGATATAGGGCAGGGTGATGCTGCCATCTTCGCGTACGCTGGCCGTTATATTATGCGCCGCCGACGTTCCGGCTCCCGCAGCGACCGATGCTGCCGAAATCGCTCCGGCTCCGCCGAACAGGCTGACGCCCGCTTCATATACGGAAATGACGAGTTCGTCGCCGGCAACGACCATATCCGAACGGGGTGGCACAGACGTATTGGCAAAAGCTGCCATCCGCACCAGCCCGGTTTCATTGCGGGGGGGAATGGTGGCTGCGACCGCCGCATCCAGTTCGACGATGCTGTAATTCAGCGTGTTCTGCGGACCGGTGCTGGCCTTGACGATATTACGGCTCGTGGGCGCGTTGATCGGCAAGGACTGGCAGCCGCCAAGCGCGACCGCAGTCAGGGCGAACAAACTGCCCAGATATGGCGACCGCGAGCCGGCTGCGGGCCTTTGCACCTTTGCCAGAAAGTCGAATAACGGGTTTTCACGCCAATCACTGAAGCTCATATGCGGGCTGTGCCAACACAGGGGCAGGAGAGCAAGCGCTATTCCATGGTCGGGTGCATAGAATTGTCGCGTATCAGCGCTCCTGACATATGCCCGGGCCGGTGTCGAAACGATATCTTCGTCGCGGGCGCCGCCGCATGGCGGGGCGCTTGTCCTTCAAAGGGACCATATGGCCGAGAAAGCCTGATATCAGGCGGGTGAACGGCCTCTTCGCACTTGCGGCATAGCCATGTCTCTCTATAGACGATTATCATTATGATCGAATTTCATAACGTATTTAAGGAATATAGTACGCGAGGCCTGACGCGTCGTGTTTTTAACGATCTGTCGTTCAGGATCGATCAGGGTGAAAGTCTGGCAATCTGCGGCGCCAACGGCGCGGGCAAGTCCACATTGTTGCGGCTGATATCCGGCGTGGAATTTCCGTCGCGCGGCAAAGTGGAGCGCAGCATGAGCTGTTCCTGGCCGATCGGCTTTTCCAGTGCTTTCCAGATGACGATGACGGGCGCCGACAATGCCAGGTTCATCGCCCGCATATATCAGCGCGACGAACGGGAAGTGCTGGATTATGTCGAAGATTTCGCTCAGCTTGGTGTATATATAGATCAGCCGGTGAAGACCTATTCTTCCGGCATGGTTTCCAGGCTTGCCTTTGGCATTTCTCTGGCAATTTCTTTCGACTGTTATCTTGTGGACGAAGTGGCTGCTGCTGGTGACGTGCGGTTCCGCAGACGTTCAGAAGAAGAATTGATGGCGCGCCGAGACAAGGGCACGTTGATCATGACGTCGCATGACCCCTACATGCTTGAACAATATTGCACGCGTGGTGCAGTTCTTTATAGCGGCGCTCTGGTATTTTTTGATACGGTCGCAGAAGCCTGTGAAGTACATCATGCTCTGCAAATGCGGCAAACTTGAATCTGAAGCCAAATCGGGTCGAACGATATTCGGTCATATATTCGCAAAATGTGAGGAATAGTGTGGTAAGAAGTGTTCGCGGCCTCAATTTGTCCCTGCGTTTTGCCGAGGGGAAAAAGAAACTGATGATCCGCCAGGCTCGCGAGGCACAACGTCGTTGCGACTGGGGCGCAGCTGCAAAGCTCTGGCGCCAGGTCGTGGACTTCGCGCCACGCGAAACCGGTGCCTGGATTCAGTTGGGCAACATGCTCAATGAACTGGAACGGCGGGCGGACGCTATCGACGCTTTTCGCCGTGCGGCTGAACTGGATCCGACCCTGGCCCATGCGCCTGCGGGGATTGCGGGGGTTCATGAACGCGATGGCCGTTGGGGCGACGCCGGTCAGGCCTGGATAGAAACCATAAAACTGCTGTCACAGAATATTTCACATGGTAAAAATGATGATAAGGAATTGGCGCGGGCCTTCGCTCATGCAGCAATGGCTGTGCGCAATACCGTTACGTCGTCACAGGCCAAACATATCCTCGAGGAAATGATGCAAACATATACGGCTCTGGAAAAGCATCCCGACGATTTGGCGATACGGGCCACTTTGCTTCCGCCGGGCCGTTCGGACATGAGCGCGGCGTTCCTGCATGATTTTCTGGCGCTTCTTTCCTCGATCGACCACAAGACGCTGGAATCCGAGCCGGGTGTCAAGAACGGAGATCTGTTCCAGGCGCTGGTGGAAATCGGGCCGTATCTGGAACATGGCAAGACCAATGCGGAATTTCTGCGCGTCGCGGTGGACCTGTATGAAAACAACCGCCTGTGGTTTGAAACGATGCGCCTGGCCGAATGGCAGGCCGAACTGGAATCCGACGAGCCCGAACATCTGGTACGGGCTTTCCGCGCTGCATCGGCAGGCCGCAAGATCGTCGATGCCCGCCGCCTGGCCCGCCGCCATGCTCGCGAGACGGGCGATCTGATCCTCATCCACCAGCTGGCCGAACTATATGACAATGCCCGGCTGCCCAACCGGGCGCGCCTGCTCTATCGCTTCCTGAAGCGCCGCTGGCCCCATAGCCGCTGGCATAGCTGCCGCTATATCGTGTCGACGGCGGCGACACGGTCGCTGGCCCATGCCGACTATCTGGTGCAGCGCGAACTGGTGGCCGGCCATGACGACCACGAACTGGAACAGGCCTATTTCCGCGCCGCCTTCAGCGCCGGCCATTATGATGAGGCGCATCGTCGTCTGGCCTATTATCTGACGCAGCATGACGATGAAGATGCCGAAGTCCTGCTTGGCTATGTGCTCGCCAATGCCCGCGGCCTGAACGAAGCGTCCGATCATTTCTACGAACTGGCCTCGCGTCGCAAGCAGCAGCTTGGCGCGATGATCGGCACGGTGCATATGGCGATGCGCAAGCGCGACCTGCCTCTGGTGCTGGCGCGCTGGCATGAAATTTCCATCGTCCATCCCACCTTTGCCGGTGCGGATATCGAAAAGGCGCGCTGCGCCTATGACATGGGCGATGTGGAAGGTGCGCTGCGCATCTGCCGGGATCATCTGCGCGTATCCGGCAATGACCTGGGGATGAGCGAATTCTACGCCTGGCTGCTGACCATGAATGGCAGCTATGAAGAAGCGCTGCCCGCCATTTCCACGATATTGGCCACGTCGGGACCGAACTGGCAGGCCGTGGACATGCATATCATATGCAGCAGCCAGCTGGGTACGCTGGACGATGACTGGGCAAAGATCAGCGCGATCATCCCGAAATCGGATTCCAGCGAAGCCATTTCGCGCTTTTACCATGTGATCCGTATTCTGATCGCCGTGGGTCGTCGCGATCTGGCGATCAAGACGTTGCTCGGCCCCGACGTGCCGATCGAACAGATGTCCTGGGCGGCCCCTTATCTGAAAAATTCCCTGCATCAGCCGCCTGTCCTGTCCATGTCGGACATGCAGATGAAGATGATGGAACGGCGCTGGAGCGTTACGGCGGACAAAACCCGTTCGGACTATTCCGATTGCCTGGATGCGATGTCCGATGATGCGGTCGATGCGCTTCTGGGGCATCGTTCGGGCAATCTGCCCAAGGTGCATGTCATCAACAAGTTCGAACAGCCCCGTGGTGGCAGCGAACTGCATGCGCTGGATCTGGCCGATCAGATCGGGCGTTACACCAACGTGTCGCTGTGGGCGCCGGAAATGCCGCATCCCGAATTTACGGCGCGCAAGAAGGTCAGCCATATCGATCCCACGACCGGCACATTCCCGCGCGGCGGCGTGCTCGTATTCGTCGGCATCTATTTCGAAATCGCGCAATGGATCAGCCACGTAAAGCCTGATCGGATCATCTTCCTGTACAATACGTTCGAAGCGCCTTCGCTGTTCGCTAGGATCGAGGAAGCCTGGCAGCGCACCGGCGTGCGCCCCGAACTGCTCTACTGCTCGGACATCATGGGCCATGAAACCGGGCTGCGTGGCCGGTTCGAACCGTCTCCTACCGATCTGGACATGTTCAGCCCCGTTACCACGCCGCGCCCGGCCAATCGTCCTTTCACGCTGGGCCGCCACAGCCGTGACGTCCCGGAAAAACATGGACGCGAAGACTGGAAAATCTACCGCCAGGTGGCCGATCTGGGCGGGGAAAGCGTCATTCTGGGCGGCAGCTGCATGACCGGCGCCTTCCCGCAGATCAATGGCATGAAGTTGCTGAAGGCCAGAAGCACCGGGATTCCCGACTTCTTGCATGGCCTCGATGCCTATTTCTATCGCACCTCGACATGGATCGAACCCTGGGGCCGCGTGGTCATAGAAGCCATGGCGTGCGGCCTGCCGGTGCTGGCGGATTCGGTTGGTGGCTATGCCCAGGCGATCAAGCATGAAGTGAACGGGCTGCTCTTCGACAGCACCGAAGAAGCGGTGCGTCTGGTCCGCCGACTGGCGCAGGAACCCGAACTCTGTTTGCGGTTGGGGCATGAAGCCCGCAAATCCGTATGCGATTTGCTCAGCTCCTCGGAACTAAAACGCATGATAGCGTTTTATCTGTTGGACAGCAGTTTTATCACCACGCAGTCGGCCGCCAACTGAAGACAATATGCCCGCGCCATGTAAGAATGTGGCGCGGGCTAATATTAAAAAACAATAAAATAATATATAGTCAAATCAGTTCTATATTTTTCATAATATATGTAATTGAGAGGTGTCGAATTTATGTATCATAATGATAAATTCAATGTATCCCACAGAGATTTAAATTATGATATAAACCTATGCTCGTCGAATAATATGGATACCGTATTTAATACGGTTCGGGATCATGGCATAGACAAATATGAAGAGCCATTTACCAACATAATCATTGAAATCCTGAAGATTAATCCGGGAATTTTCATGGATGTTGGCGCGAATACCGGTTTATATTCCTTAATCGCTGCGGCCGTTGATGAATCCATCGAAGTTCTGGCTTTCGAACCGTTGGATTCCGTCAGAGAATTGTTGGATATCAACATCAATCTGAACCCGCATCTAGCTTCCCGGATCAAGGTGGAACCTTTCGCCCTGTCCCAGAAGAAAGGAACGTTTCAGTTTTACGAAACGATCAATAAATTCGAATTCATCTCTACCAGTTCGTCGCTTGAAAAGCGGCATGCTGCGGAAGTGGGCGATTCCTACGTCGAACGCAAAATCAAGACGTGCAAGCTCAACGACTATCTGAAAAAAGTAGGCGAAGCGCCGATATCTTTTATAAAGATAGATGTCGAAGGACATGAACATGCCGTCATATCCGGTGGTCGGAAATTTTTTGCTGAAAAACGACCGATATTTTCAGTAGAAATTCTTGCTAATTCTGAAAAGGAAACGATAAATAACTTCGTGAAAGAAGAAAATTATCTGACTTTTTCCATGAACCGCAAGTCATTGCGTCAATGTAGCAAGGTCGAATTCTTCTCCGATGCATGGAATCATCTGGTGGTTCCTGCGGAAAAGATCAATCAGATATTCCAGCTGTGCCGGGCGCTGGATCTGCGCATAGATATTTACCCATAGGTCGAAAGAAGCGGGGGATGGTCATGGCCATCTGCTCAACGCTCCTGCTCTGTCGGTATATGGATAGCGTCTCGACAATGAGCATCATTTCTGTGCAATTCATATTTGAATAAGTCATTGATTATAAAGGAAAATATGGCGATATGCGATCGCATCGATCGCCATGTTCCAAAAAAGACAAGCGTTTTCAGTATGTTGAAAAACATAAAATGAAAGCATCTGTCCAACTCGCTGTCTCATTAGAGCGATTTTCGATCTGATTGGATCGCCCGATCCAAGTTTTTCATTTGCCGCGATGTCCTAACCAGCGATCCGCCCCGATCGCTGGCAAATCGCTCTAACAGCGCGCTCCGCTTATAGTGTCAGGCCGGAATGCTGTAATCCCGCACCAGCGCCAGCGCCTGCCCATTGAGCGTCACGGCCCGCTCGACGCTGTCGCTTTCGGTATAGCAGCGCAGCTCCGGCGCATTGCCGCTCGGCCGCAGGTGGATGATGTCGCCGCCCGCAAAATGGATGCGCAGCCCGTCGGTCCGGTCGATCCCGTCCGCCTCGCCCGCCAGCGCGCCGAACATCGCCGTCAGCCGCGCCAGGATCGCGGTTTCGCCGCCCTGTTCCAGATGTGCGATCAGCGCCTGGCTCTGCGCCGTGGGATAATTTTGCAACCGCTCGCTGAACGTATAGCGTTCGGGCAATTGGGCCTGAAGCGCCGCCAGTGTGACACCGCGCCGCTTTGCATCGATCAGCACCGACAGGATCGGCAACACCGCGTCCCGCGTCGGCAGCGCGCCCAATGTCCGCCCGTCCACCTCGACCGGTGTCGCCAGCAGGAAGCCGCCATTGGCCTCATAGCCGCACACGCTCCCCAGCCCCTTACCGACCAGCGCGTTCATCGCCTCGATAACGAAAGGCGACCCGATCCGGGTCCGCTCCACGGCGCCGAACAGCCCCGACAGTTCGACCGCGCTGTTGCAGCTGACCGGCGTCGCGATCGCCGCGACGCCCAGCGCCCGCGCAGATAATATGCCCAGCACGTCGCCGCGTATCCATGTCCCGCTTTCGTCGGCCAGCAGCGGTCGGTCGCTATCCCCGTCGGTGGACAGGATCGCGTCCAGTCCCCGCTCGGCCGCCCATTGCCGCGCCAGCGCCTGGTCTTCGGGCCGAACCGCTTCGGTATCCACCGGAATGAAGCGATCGGCGCGGCCCAGCGACACGGCCGTGCCGCCCAGCGCGGTGACCAGCGCGACCAATATGTCGCGCCCCACCGCCGAATGTTCGTAGACGCCCAGCTTCATGCCGCGCAGCGCGTCCGCTCCAAAGGCATCGACATAGCGCGCGATATAGGGGGTGGCGACATCCACCAGTGGCTGAGCGGGCGCTGCATCCCTCAGTATGCCTGCATCGTCGAACAGGTCGGGTAAGGCCACGCTCTGCGCCCGGATCGCCATTTCGTCGGGCTTCAGGACTTCGCCATCGGTACGGTTGAACTTGATGCCGTTGCGGTCGTCGGGAATATGGCTGCCCGTCACCATCAGGGACGGGATGCCCTGCGCAAAGCCATGGGCCGCGACTGCAGGCGACGGCACGAACCCGCAATTATCGACCGTCCCGCCCATATGCCGCACCGCCGCAGCGCAGGCCGCCATGATGCGCGGGCTGGACGGCCGCAGATCGCCGGCGATGGCGACAGGCGTGCCCGGCGCGTACTGGCCGATATCGGCCATATGTTGCAGGAAGGCGGCGGTATAGGCGAAGCAGACCCGGTCCGTCATGGCGCTCACCAGTCCGCGCGCGCCACTGGTTCCGAACGCGACGCCTGACTGCGCCATCAGGTCGGCGATGGAAATATTCTGCGTCATGAACCCCCCGGTCGCTGACGGTCAGGCAATGCCCCAGCGCAAATGAAAAGGCATATTCTCCCTATACAGCCAGGTACGGGCGCAACAAACTAAATGATCATAGCAAATGGCCCGCCCGCCGCCGGACGGGCCATCCCATCATCAGAACCGCAGTCGCATGCCGCTCATCACGCTTTCGCGATGGTCGTCGCTGCCGGTCTGGGCGTCGATGGCGGAAAACAGCTCAAGCCCGCTGGCCAGGCGATAGGAGAGGCCCGCCGACGCGGTGCCCACCATCTTCGCCCGCTGTGCGCCCGTCGCGATCAGCGTCAGCGGCGCGCCCGCATAGCCACCGATGGCGGTCGGCATCCGGCCCTTATACTGGGCGCGCAGGCCAAAGCCGACATAGGGCCGGAACGCCGCGTCCGAGGCATCCGCCCGCGCGAAGCGGAAGCCCGCATCGCCAAAGATCGCGTCATGCCGGTCCCGCGCGACGGTCAGCCCGAAAATGCTGCCCGTTTCCACCGCGCGGTCGCGGATGGTGCGGACGAAAGTGACGCCAACCCTGGGTGTCAGCGCCCAGTCACCGCCGGTCGACAGGGCATAGCCGACCGACAGGTCGCCGACCCAGCTGCGCAGGTCGTACCGGGCCGAAGCGCTGTCGCCATTGGGCAGCGCCCGCGTCGTGCGTGCGTCGCCGCCGCTGAAGAGCGCAGACGCGGCGACCTGCACCCCGTTCGCGGCATAGCGACCCTGCACGCCCGCGACGAAGCCGTCACTATGGTTGGATGCAGCCAGTGCGCCGATCCGCTGGCGGCTGTCGAGATAGCCGCCGAACGCGCCGACCGACCAGTCGCGATTGCCGATGCCGATCCCGCCGATCAGGCCATAGCCACGGGTCTGCGCCGCCGACGTGCCGGTGCGCGCATCGCCACCCAGGCTGTGCCACTGGCCGATGCCCTGCCCGAAGGTGAAGGGGCGCACATCGTCGCTGTCGATCGCGGCAAAGCCGGGGCCGCGTGCGACATCGACCAGCGTCAGCGCCTGATCCACGCCCAGCTGCGTCGCCGACGCATAGGGTTCGGGCGTCAGGCGGGCAAAGCCACGCGGATCGGAAGATCCGTCCGCCAGCAACAGCGAGGGCAGCGCGGCGAACAGCGCGCTGGTCACAGGCTGCGCCTGGATGGCGCTGTTGGCATAGGCGATGCTGCGCGATACCTGCGGGCTGAAGGCCGCATTGTCCAGGAACTGGCCGAGCAGCTGGATACGGTCGGCGCGCTGCACGACGAAGCCGAACAGCGACGCGGCCTTGTCGATCGTGGTGTAGCTGCCGGTGATCCCGCCGCTCGCGACGATCAGATCATAGGATGTGCCGGGCCGGATCTGTCCTTCAGCGACGATGCGCAGCGTGGCGCCCGATGCGATCGAGACATTGCCGTTCACCAGCAGCTGGTCGGCGATGGTCGGGGTGATTTCAAACAGCGAGGTCGATCCGCTGGCCAGCGCGACATTGCCATTGACGGTCATGATGCCCGGCGACGCGCCGGGGCTGAGCGTGCCCGACACGGCAATATTGCCATTGATCGTGCCCGCCGACCCGAAAGTCGCGCCCGTCCGCACGGCGATCTGCCCTGCGCGGATGATCGATCCGGCCAGACCGACCAGACGGCCGCCCGAAAGGTCGATGGTGCCGAAGGCGGCGCTGCCCGACACGGTAGCGAAACCGCCGGTCATCGTCAGCCCTTCCACATTGGCGACATTGGAGAAGGCGACCGGCGCTGCGCTGCTGCCACCCGACAGCTGGATGACGTCATTGCCCGCGCCGCCATCGACCGACCCGGCAAAGGCACCGGCGATGGTGAAGCGGTTGTCGCCCGCGCCGAATATTACCGGCGCGCTCAGTGATGCGCCCGCTGCCACGGTCAGGCCGGTGTTGGCCGCCACCCGTTCATAGGCGTGGTTGCCGTTCAGCGTCAGCGTGCCGCTGCCTTCGGTTCCCAATATCTCGAACCCGGTCAGCAGTCCGGTGCCCAGCGTGCGGTCGCCCGCCAGTTCCAGCGTGGCGCTGTCGGTGCCCGCGCCGCCATGGACGGTGCCCGTCAGCGTCCCGCCTGCCGCCAGACGGAAATGGTCGTTGCCGCCGCCCAGGTCGATGATGCCCGCCAGCGTGCCGCCATTGGCGACGCTGACCGACTGCGCGCCATCGCCAAAGCCGATCGCCTCGTTCGCCGCGCCCAGCGTGCCGGTGATGGTCAGCGATCCGTTCGTCAGAGCGACGCTTTCAAAGCCGCTTGCCATGCCCGCCAGCGTGACCGGCGCATTGGCGGTGAAGCGCAACGTGTCGGCGCCCGCGCCGCCCGCATACAGCCCTGCCGCGCGCGTCGCGCCGATTGCCAGCACATCATTGCCAGCCCCCATCATCGCGACCGCGACGTCGCCATCGACGCTCAGCGTTTCCGCGCCGTCCGACCCCGCCACCACGCCCGCGCCAAAGCCGTTCAGGGTGAGGTCCAGTCCGGTGCCGTTCAGCGCGACGGATTGGAAATTCTGGTCGAGCGTCAGTGTCAGCGTACCATTGCCGTCAACCGACAACCGTTCGAACCCGGTGCGGCGGCCGATGCCGCTGCGGTTCCCCGCCAGCATCACGGTATAGAGGTCGTTGCCCGCGCCACCATCGACACCGCCCGCGACATTGCTGCCCGCCATCTCGACGAACTGGTCGTCGCCCGCACCCAGCAGCACTGCGCCGCCGATCGCGCCGCTGTTGACCACCCGGTCATTACCCGCGCCCAGATCGACGGTGCCGGTGATGGTGCCCGCATTGACCACGCTTTCCGCGCCGTCCCCGCCCGCGATCGTCGTTGCGCCCGCGCTGGACAGGGTCTGGCCCGCCGCGACCGTGACGGTGCCGCCCGACAGGCCGATACTGTCGAAACGGAATGTGCCGGAATAGGCGACCGCGCCATTGCCGATCTGGCTGAAGCGTTCGAAATTGATGAACTGGTCGCCATTGACCGCCCCGCCCCGCGTCGCATCGACGATCAGGCTGTCGGTGCCTTCGCCGCCGTCCACCGTGCCGATCAGCACCGCGTCTGCCGCCTGAAGGAAGCTGTCGTCCCCGGCGCCAAGCCGGACATCGCCTTCGATACGGCCATAATTTTCGATGCGGTCATTGCCCCGGCCAAGGTCGATCGACCCGATGATCGTGCCGCTGTTGACGATCCGGTCGTCGGCGATGCCAAGGGTCTGGATGCCCCCTGCCAGGCTGGTCGATCCGATCGAGCGGGCGAACAGGTCGTCGGCCGCCATTGCGGTGTCGGCACCCCCGCGGATCGTGCCGCTGTTGGTCAGGTCCAGCGCCGTGCCCGACACCAGTATCGCCACCGATTTCGCCCCGCCCGTCTCGATCGTGCCGCTGTTGGTAACGGTGCCGCTGCTGGGGCCTGTAACTTCTATGTTCAGGCCGATGGTGGGGCTGGTGTAGGTTGCGGTGGTGTAGATATAGCCCGGATAGCTCCAGTAGCCATAGCTTTCGGCAACGCCATCGCCGGTCGCGCGGATGGTGCCGCGATTGTCGATGGCATAGGTCGATGCGGCGTTGCCTGCGATCTGGATCGATACGCCATCGGCCGCCGTTCCGGTTGCTTCGATAGTGCCGCTGTTGATCAGGCTGATCGCCGCCGGATCACTGGGATAGGTGGGGTAATAGGGATTGTTCGCCGCGATGGTCAGCCCCGCGCCGCTCGCGTTGCTGATCGTACCGCTGTTGTCGATGGCCACGCTGGCTGGTTCGGGCTGCTGCGCAAAGGTTGCGCTGACGACCATCCCGCCATCGATTATGCCGCCATTGACCGCCGAAATGCCGGCCATGTCGCTGCCGCCCAGCATGACGGCACCATATTCGTTCGCCGATCTAATGGTGCCGCTGTTGGCGAAGATGATGTCGCTTGCCGACCGCCATTGCGACACGGCGTGATTGGCCAGGCTTGCGTTGCCGATGGTGCCGCTGTTGCTGAAGGACCGGATGTCGCCATTCACGCCGCCCAGCACCGTAGCCCGGTTGGTCAGGGCCGCCAGCGATCTGCCCGATGCAAAGCCGGGGGCAGAAACGGGCAGGAATGTCAGCAGGGCGCCATTGATCGTCGCTTCGTTGACGATGCCGCCATCGCCCTGCACATAGACATCGTGATCGACGCGGTTCGCAGCCGTCAGCGTAACATTGGTGTCGGCGCCAGACGCCTCCACGAAATCGGCTTCGAAATTGATGCCCGGACGGTTGCCCAGCGCGATCGTGCCGCTGGTCTTGCGTACATAGCCGAAGATGTCGAAGCCTTCACCACCGTCGATCGTGCCGGTCACGCCATGGCTGTCGCCGGTCTGGATGAAGAGGTCCGATCCGCGACTGAAAGTCAGATTGCCGGTCAGCGTGCCGCCATCGGCGACATAGACGGCCGAACTATAGCTGTAGGGCGATGTCGTGATGTCGCCGCTGATGACGCCGCGATTGATGATCGTGCCGCCATTCGACAGGTCGATGGCGGTCGCGCCGCGGATCGTGCCCCCGGCGTCGTTGGTCAATGTCGCGCCATAACCCATCGCAATTGCGGCCGCCCTGCGGCTTTCGATGGTGCCGCTATTGATCAGGCTGGTCGTCGAATAATATCCCGACTGCACCGCGATGCCATCGACCCGGATGGTGCCGCTGTTGTTCAGCGTCGTGAAACCGGTGATGCCTGTGGCGTTCGACCCGGCGACATCGGTGATGATGCCGCTGTTGACGATATCGCGCGCGCCGTTGATGGCGGCGCCATTGCCGGTCAGGCTGATGGTGCCGCTGTTGTTGATGGTCGTTCCGCCGAAAATCGCGCTGGCGGGGAAATAGCGCCCCGTCGCGTTGGTGACGCTGATGGTGCCGTTGTTGGTGATATCCGCCGTACCGGCATAGATGGCCGCCAGCTGCTGATAGGCATTGTTCTGCGCCGTACCGGTCAGCGTTAGCATGCCGTCATTGACGATGGTCAGCGCGCGGGCGGGACCGCTGCCCGCGCCGGTCAGCTGGTCGGTCGTCTGGATCGTCGCGTCGATCAGGTTGCGGTCGGTGATCGACACGCTGCCGCTCAGCGTGACCGTGCCGCTACCCGCCAGGCCGATGGTCGTGATGATCGGCGACGCGGCGTTCAGGGCCAGCTTCGCATCGTTCGACAGTTCATAGGCCAGCGCTTCGAACCCGTTGGGCAATACCAGCGCTGCGCTGGCGTGGGCCCTGACGCGATAACGGATGGTATCGCGGCCCGCGCCGGCATCCACGCCGCCTGCTGCGCCTGCCAGCGGTCGCGAAGCGCCCGTGTCCAGATCGACGATCAACTGGTCGTCGCCGCCGCCCAGCAGGATCGCGCCCGTTACGCTGCCGCCATCGTCGATGAAGATATCGTTGCTGCCATCATAATAGCCGGGCGGCGGCGTCAGATCGACTGTGCCTGTAATCTGCCCGGCATTGGCGACGATCGCCCGTCCGCCGCTGCTTGTGATACCATTGACGATCCGGCCCGATGCACTGTTCAGCAATGTGCCGTTGCCCACGGATGCACCGGCCATACTGCCGATGATCGTGCCGTCGTTGGTCAATCGCCCGCTCGTCAGGGCCAGGCCGGTGCGCCCGGTGATCGTCCCGCTGTTGGTGAACAATGCTCCGGCCATGGCCAGGCCGGTGGTCGCGCCTGCGATGGAGCCGCTGTTGGTCGACATGGTCGTTCCATAGAGCGACACGCCGGTCCCGCCGGACGACCGGATCGTCCCGCTGTTGGTCAATGTGCCCGATCCGATCAACGCACCTGTGTCGCTCGCCAGGATCGTCCCGCTATTGGTGAGCCTGTAGTCGACGGAAACCCCCGACCCGCCATAAGTGGTGATCGTGCCGCTGTTGGTGACGATTGGCGCCCTTGCCGCATAGACGATGCTGGAATTCGTGGTCGAAACGATCGATCCCCGATTGTCGAACGACAGGCCGCCGACCGAAAAGGCGGACGTGATGGCCGGGCCGCTGGTGACGAGCGCCGCCTGATTGACGAGCGTGCCCCCCCCGCTGATGTGGATGGCGGTGTCGGCGTTGAAATCCGGGGCCAGCGTCGCGACCGCGTCCTTGCTCAGGTCGAAGCCGAGCCGTTCGAAATTGGTGGGCAGCACGACATGGCGGAACGTCGTGTCGGCATCAACGCCAAAGGCGATCGTGTCGATGCCGCCACCACCATCGACCGTGCCGGTGATGGAACGGATACGTCCGGTCGTCGCATCGTAAAGCGCGCGCACCATATCGTCGCCTGCCCCCAACAGCAGATCGCCATTGATCGTGCCGCTGCGCGTGTCGATGGTGCTGGCCTGCCCATTGCTGGCCGTGGAAATGACCGATCCGTTGATGATGCCCTGATTGCTCAGCGACAGCGCGCCGGTGGTGCGGATCGCGGTCGCGCTGCCGTCAATCGTGGCGCCGACGGCATTGCTGACAAACAGGTTGCCCGTGCCATCCAGCGTCGCTGCCTGCCCGCTCGAAACGATCCGGCCCGAATTGATGACGGACGTCAGCTGATATGTCGATGCGATGGCGCTGTTGCTGCCGCCGTCGATCGTCCCGGCATTGTCGATATAGGTCAGGCTGCCCATGATCCCGCCGATCGTGCCGCTCGCCCTGTTGGTGGCCCTCAGCGCGCCGAGCCCCGTCTGATCCGCGATGATGGCCGGGCCTGCCGTGCCGGTGATCGTCCCGGCATTGTCCAGATCCACCGATATGGAACCATTGCCCGAACTGCGACGGATCAGGATGCCCTGCGCGCCCGTGATCGTGCCGCCCGCCAGAACGGATATCCCGGCATTGGCGGATGGATAGACCGTGACGCTGCTGCCGGGAAAGCAATAGACCGGCGACGCCCCGGCATAGGGATCGCAGGGCACCGTCGTTGCCGGTCCTGTCGTGACGAACAGTCCGGCCTTGTTCGAACCGCCGTCGACCAGTCCCCTGATCTCGAATCCGGCATTGCTCGATCGGGACAGGATCGCCGCCACAGCATTGCCGGGGCGCACAATTGCCCCCTGCGCCACGACGACCCGGCTGTTCGATGCATCGACGGTCAGGCCGTCGCTGTCTGTCCCGGTGCAATTGGTGGTCGCATTGGCGACCGTGGGGTCGGGCGTACATGCCGCAAAAGCGGGTTCGGCCACCAGCAACGCACCCAGCATCGCGCTCGTCTGCAACGCAAGCACACGCACGCGCCGACGATGCGGCGCAACCCCCCTGACAATCATGACACCCCCAACAATAATATGATTTATGCTATGGGCGCCCAAAGTAATTGTCTACACACAAATATTGTAAATATTTGTTCTTGATCAACAAATCACAGAATAACGGCTATCTATCCATAAAGCCGCTCGTCCCACCATACCGGCTCCGGCAAGTCATGGGCGATCCCGGCGGCGTCGGGGTGCATCGGATTGATCAGGATATTGCGCTCCACCCGCGCGGGCATGGACGGCACGATCAATATGGCGCTGCGCCGCTGCGTATACCATGCCTGCCCGAATGTCTTGCACAGCCCCTCATCCTTCCCGTCCCAGCCCGGATAGGCCGCCGTCTGAAAGATTTCATAGCTGATGCCGTTGGGGATGGTGATGCGGATATGATGCTGGTTGGGCGGCAGCACGCTGCCTGCATGGACCAGCTTTTCCAGCATCGCCGTCGAATAATGTTCCGACGTATAGATGATGGGGCTGGCGGGCGTGTTCCACCGCCCCGGATAGAGCCGCGCCCCTTCACTGTCATAGATGGGATGGACGCCATCGGGGTCGCCGATGCGATAGGCCGTCAGAACCCGGTCGGTTTTCCCGCCCGTCACACGCCCCCGCCATAGGCGGCGCGACCGATCAGGTTGATGACCAGATCCGCGCCCGGACTGGTTGCCAGTGCGACGTCCAACGGCGCCTTCCCGTCCAGCATCGGATGCGGGCGGCCCAGAAATTCGCGGGCGCGCTCCGGCTCCTTGTAGATATCGAGCGCGAAGCTGAACACCTTGGCCAGGCGGGCCAGACGGTCGCCTTCCTCGCTTGTCAGTCGCTTGGTCGCAGATTTGCGCCGGCGTTCCAGCGTCGCCTTGGGGATCAGGCGGAACTTGAAGCGGGCATCGCCCGGCGCCACGCTGTCAGCCAGATGGTCGAGCGCTGCAACCGGCAGCCCGCTTTCGATGGACGACGGCAGCGCCAGACGCGACGCATGGATGCCGGCCTTCACGCCCAGCAAGGCTTCCACCGATTGAAATTGCGTCGCCATGATCATCCTGCCTCAATTGAGGCATATATATGCTTCATATGAGGCGATGGCAAGAGGAGCCGTTATCGAACCGGACCAACCCTCAAATCCGCACCCGCTCCACTTCCGCCAGGCTGATGTCGTCGCGCCGCCGATCGTAGAGTTGCGTCGTGCGGGTGGAGCTGTGATTGGCCATGGCGGCGGCATTTTCCAGTGTGCCGCCATTCTTCAGATAGGTGGTGATGCCCGTCGCGCGGAAACTATGGTTGCCGATCTGCGTCTCGATCCCGGCGGCGCGGGCGCGGCGGCGGACCATGGCATGGGCTTCGGCCTGACGCAGCGCCCGGTCGCTTAAGGAACGGCGGCCGCGATCGACGGTGCGGAACAGCGGTCCCCTGCCCTCGTCCAATCCGCACACTTCTATATAAGAGAGCAGATAATCTTCCAGGATATGGTGGCATGGCATCTCATGCCGCTTGCCGCCTTTCTCATGCAGGCGCAGCCATAGCCGCCGCCCCTGCACGAACACATCTTCCCGCCGCATCGCCAGCGCCGCGCCGACCCGCGCAAAGCTGTAGATCATAAGCCCGATCAGCGCCCGGTCGCGCAGCCCTGCCGGCGTCGATATGTCGATGGCGTCGAGCAGCGCCCGCGCCTCCGCCGCTTCCAGCACCGGCGTCCGCCCGGTCCGCGCGCTGTGCGCGGGGCCGCGTACGCTGGCGGCGGGGTTGGTCGCGATCGCCTGTCCCGTCACCAGCCAGTCGAACAGATGGCGGATCGCGGCCAGATGCTGCTTGACGCTCGGCGCGGCCAGCGACTGGCCCAGCATCTCCACCCACGCCGCGGCATGGATCGGCGCAATGTCATTCAGGTTGCGCACCCCATTGTCGAAACACCATGTCAGGAAATCGCGCGCCGCCTTCGCATAGGCGCGCCGCGTATGGGCGTTGCGGATGTTGGCCGCGAAAAACTCCAGAAACCGCATATGCACATGCGGCGGCGCCTCTGCGACGATCGGCGGCAGGCTGAGCGAGGGTGATATGATTGATGGCAGCATGAAAACCGGACCGGATGTATTTATATGTGATAATGTCCTTTATCACATATATTTTCAGCAAAAGGGAAAAAAGCATCCGGCAAGTCCGCGATGAACGGTTGTAAGTCGATCGCATCCGTCGCAGGGATGGCAAGGGGCCGATCCGGGGCTTCCATATGCTGCTCCGGTGTGCCGATGGTTTCGCGTGATGCGGGGAAAGACGAACAATGAAGATCGCGGTTTTCGGCCTCGGCTATGTCGGGCTTTCCAATGCTGTCCTGCTGGCGCAGCATCATGAAGTGGCTGCGGTCGATATCACCCCGGCTCGCGTCGACATGCTCAATGCGCGCCAGTCGCCGATCGTCGACGCCGAACTGGAAGAGTTTCTTGCTACGCGCCCGCTGAACCTGACGGCGACACTCGACGCGGAACAGGCACTGACCGATGCCGATTATGTGATCGTCGCGACGCCCACCAATTATGATGTGGGCACCAACAAGTTCGATACTTCATCGGTCGAAGCCGTGATCCGCACGGCCAAGGCGGCCAATCCCGCCGCGACCATCGTCGTCAAATCGACCGTGCCGGTCGGCTTCGTGGAGGATGTGCGCCAGCGGCTCGACACCAATCAGGTTATTTTCTCCCCCGAATTCCTGCGCGAAGGGAAAGCGCTTCAGGACAATCTCCACCCGTCGCGCATCATCGTGGGCGAACGGTCGGAACGCGCCCGCATCTTTGCAGAATTGCTGCTGGAAGGCGCGGTGAAGAAGGACGTGGAAATCCTGTTCACCGACCCCAGCGAGGCGGAGGCGATCAAGCTGTTCGCCAACACCTATCTCGCCATGCGGGTCGCCTTCTTCAACGAACTGGACAGCTATGCCATCGCCCATGGCATGGATTCGCGCCAGATCATCACCGGTGTCGGCCTCGATCCGCGCATCGGGTCGCATTATAATAATCCCAGCTTCGGCTATGGCGGCTATTGCCTGCCAAAGGACACCAAGCAGCTGCTCGCCAATTATTCCGAAGTGCCTCAAAACCTCATTCGCGCGATCGTGGACGCCAACCATACGCGCAAGGATTTCCTGGCTGACCAGATCATCGCGAAGCGCCCGAAGAAGGTTGGTGTCTTTCGCCTGGTGATGAAGGCCGGGTCCGACAATTTCCGCCAGTCCTCGATCCAGGGCATCATGAAGCGGATCAAGGCCAAGGGCATCGAGGTCGTGATCTACGAACCCGCGATGCAGGAGGATATGTTCTTCGGTTCCCGCGTGATCCGCGATCTGGCGGCGTTCAAGCAGGAATGTGACATCATCATCGCCAACCGCATGACGGACGACGTTGCGGATGTGTCGGACAAGGTCTTCACCCGCGATCTTTTCGGATCGGATTGATCGTCATTCGGGACGCAGGCTGCCGATCCCGCTCCCGCGCAATGCCCCGTCCAGATAACGCATGAACGCCGGCGTTCGACCGGTGGCATCTCGCGCACGCAGCCAGGCCAGCGCGACAACGGGCCGCCACGCTTCGATGTCGCGGGTGCTGACTCCCGATGCCGTCGCATGACTTTTGCGCAATCGCCGTGCTGCCCAGTCGCGCCACAGGTTTGTCACCCAGTCGCTCGGCCCGATGCCAAAGCGCATCAGCATTTCGGATCGCACCGCATCGGCTGCCGGATGCCCCGCCGCTGCTTTCGACCAGTCGATCACCATCATCCCCTGCGGCGTCATCATGACATTGCCCAGATGAAAATCGCCATGGGTCAGCGCGTCCCCGTTTGGCAATGTCTCCAGATAGGCGATGGCCGCGCGTTGCAGCGTGTCGGGCGCGGGGCCATAGGCGATATCGGTCGCCAGCACCTGTTTCAGCGACCGCAGCGTCCCGCCTTTTGCCCGGTGCATGGTGGCATGGACTTCACCCATCTGGTTCAGGGCCCACCCTGCCCGCATCGGATTGCGACGGACCCAATCCATCAACGTCACGCCTTCAAGCCGCGGATAGACGATGCCCCGCCGTCCGTCCGACGTCTGTCGCCCGATCGCTGCCGCCGTCGGTACGCCACATGCCGCCGCATGGGCGGACGCTTCGGCTTCGCGCGCGATCATCTCGTCCGATACGCTGTCGCGGAACAGCTTGAGCGCGTGCCCCCCGCCAATATCGAATAATTCCGCGCTCGCGCCTCTGGCGATGAAGGGATAGGGAGCCGTCCGTTCGTTCATCCGGGCCTGTTATCAGACCCTGTGGCCACGGTCATGCCCGCGCATAGCGGTCCTCATAACGGATGATGTCATCCTCGCCGACATAGGGGCCGGTCTGCACTTCGATGAAGACCATGGGGATGCGGCCCGGATTTTCGATCCGGTGCTGCGAGCCGACCGGGATGTATATGGACTGGTTCTCCGTCAGCACCGAAATATCGCTATCCAGCGTAACGCGCGCCGTCCCCTCCACGATGATCCAATGTTCGGATCTGTGGAAATGGCTTTGCAGGCTGAGCGATGCGCCGGGCAGCACGGTGATGCGCTTGACCTGGAACCGTCCACCGATCAGCAGGCTTTCATGCCAACCCCATGGCCGGTGATCCTTGGGGAACGTCTCCGCCTGCACAGCACCCTTGCGTTGCAACGCCTCGACCACCTTCTTGACGTCCTGCGTGCGCGACTTGTCGGCGATCAGCACCGCGTCGCTCATCGCCACCGCGACGATATTGTCGAGGCCAAGGCCGACAATCTCCAGCCCCTCGCTTTCGGACCGCAGCAGCACATTGCGGCAATCGATCGCCGTCGCCGCGCCCGACAGCGATACGCCATCTTCATCAGGCTGCATATGGCTCCACACCGCATCCCAGTCGCCCAGGTCCGACCATCCCGCATCATAGGGAACGACGGACAGATTGTCGGCGCGCTCCATGATGGCGACGTCGATGGCGATATTGTCCGCCCTGCTCCACGGCTCAGCTGCCAGACGCAGGAAGCCCAGATCGGCCTCCGCCTGTTCGACGGCCATGCGCACGCTGTCCAGCATGGCGGGGGCGTGCCGTTCGAACGCGGCGATGATATCCCTGACCGCGAACAGGAAAATACCGGCGTTCCACAGATAGTTGCCGGTCGCCAGCATCTCCTGCGCGCGGGCGGCATCGGGCTTTTCGACAAAGCTGGTCAGGCTGATCGGTGCGCCTGATCCATCCGGTCGGCTTGCGATCTCCAGATAGCCATAGCCGGTTTCCGCCCGCGTCGGCTGTATGCCGAACGTCACCAGATCGCCCCTGTCGATCGCGGCCAGCCCCTTGCCGACCGCGTCGTGGAATGCGGCGACATCGGGCACCACATGGTCGGACGGCGCGACCAGCATGACGGCGTCGGGTTGCCGCGCCGCCAGATGCAGCGCGGCCGCCAATATGGCGGGCGCGGTATTGCGCCCTTCCGGCTCGATCAGGATGGCGTCGGGGTCGATGCCTTCCTGCGTCAGCTGTTCGGCGATGATGAAACGGAACAGCGCATTGGTCAGCACCATCGGCCGCGTAAAGGCAAAATCGTCCGTCGCGCCGGACAGGCGACGGGCGACGGCCTGGAACAGCGTGGCATCCCCCACCAGCGGCACGAACTGCTTGGGATAGGATTTGCGCGACAATGGCCATAGCCGCGTGCCCGATCCCCCCGCCAATATGACGGGCGTGATGCGCATGTTGGACCCTGCCGCTGCTGGCTGTGCCTTGTTATCCATCGAAATCCCCCTGACACCATTTCATGGCATCTGCCATAACTCTATGCCCAGATTGCCTGCCGCGACAATGCGGCATCTGGATTTTCTGCCGCTCGCAAAGGATCGATATGCCCCTTCTCCTGCACGCAGTGATATGGCTGAAAGGATATCCATAAGATATCTATTTGGTATCAAATGTATCGCATTGCCCTGTATTATCTATTGGTATAGCCTTCATTCTGCATCCGCCCGCGAAGGAGCATCATGGCGCGCAACACCTCCATCGTCATCGGCGATCATTTCAGTCATTTCGTCAGCGAACAGGTGCGATCGGGCCGTTATGGGTCGACCAGCGATGTCGTGCGCGCCGGGCTGCGCCTGTTGGAGGAGCATGAAGCCCGCGTTCGCGCACTGGGAGATGCGGCAGCTGCGGGAGGCCCCCTGCCCTTCGATGCAACCGCGCGGCATGAGCAGGCGCAACTGGTGGCGTCTGACATTAATCCCCTATCTGGGGTATGAATGGCGTGGCACCATCGCGCCCGACGCGCCGACCGGACGGAAAAAGGCGGCAAAGCGCCATGTTCGTGCTTTCGAGTAGAAATAGAAAAAACATGATTTCCGGGATGGAGCGACCATAATGGCATCGGCGCAGAATGAATTGTTCCAGCTTGACAGTCCGCTGCTGGGCGAGATCCGCGGCGAACGGTCGCTGATGGCCTTCCCCTTTTTCGCGCTCGCCAAAAATGCCTGGATGAAGCCGCTGTCCTATTCCACGCCTACCGTGTCGATCGAGGGGGCAACGACCTGAAGCGCGCGCCTCGGCTGCCTCTTGGCCAATAGACCAGGCCTGCCCGCCCTGCCCTGCTTTCCGCCACGCTCTTGAACCGCACGCCCCTGCCGGCGCGCTGATTCGTGCCTGCGCCGCTCATTCCTATTCGAAAGCACGAATAGGCCACCGCTATTCCTATCCGATAGCACGAATGATCCCAGCCCATTCCTATTCGAAAGCACGAATATGCTGGCCATTCCTATTCGAAAGCACGAACGATTTTCCGCTTTCCTACGCGAAAGCACGAACTGCAATGTCTTCCGATGTAGGATTTTTGCTGCGATTATGCCTGCCCTGACGGTGCAATGCCGTCGGATCAACCGACCGGGCAGGCGACAGGCCGTCCCGGATCATCTGGCCGGCCCTGCCGGTGGGGACTTTGGAATGAAGGGGTGGCTGTGACCACATAAAAGAACGCCCGGCACGAAGGCCGGGCATCCGTTGGAGTAGTGGAGCGACGTCGCCAAACGTCGAACCGGGATCACACCCCTTCTTCCTACGCCAGATCGAAACCTGTTTCAAGGATGCGCGCTTCGCGCCACGCCCTCTTTTTGTCTGGTGACGGTCCTCCTGTGTGGAGGGACGAATGGGAAGCTTTGTCTTTGGCGATGCGATGGCTGGCGCGCTGGGTGGCGTGGTCGGGGTCGCGGGAACGGGTGCAGCATCGGGCCGGCGACCAAAGGACGCGCCCCGCAAAAGTCGCTCCGGCGCGCCTCATCCCACCGGCGCGGCGGTCCTGCGCGACAGTGTGGAGGCGGGGACGTTCGAACATCTTTTCTTCGCCAGTCCGGCAAAGGGCGAAACCGACCGTCTGCTGCGTGCGGCCCGGCGCATCCTCGACGCGGGACGCCAGCTGCGCCGCGAAGCCCGGTGCGACGGCCGCGTCCTCACCACCGCCGAACAGTTGCTGACGACGCTGACCGCCGCCAGCGTGCGCGTGCTGGAGGAAATCCTTACCCTGTCCCGCCTCAACCGGGGCCGGGTCTTTCCCAGCTATGATTATCTGGCCGACGCCACCAGCCTGGGCCGCGCCACCGTGGCCCGATCGCTGCGCATCCTCGAAAATATCGGTTTTCTGATGCGCCAACGTCGTTTCAAGCGCGTCGACGCCGACGGCCCCGGCCCGCGCTATGCCCAGACCTCGAACGTCTACCGCGCCTTCCTGCCCGATATCGTGCAGCGCTATCTGCCGCGCTGGATGCGCCCTGCCCCCCTGCCCGACGATCAGGTTCAGCGCGAAGCGGACCGGCAGGAGGATATGGCCGCAATGCGCGCGACGCTCTGTCCCCACGAACGGCGCAAGGCGATGGAAAAGGGCAAGCTGGCTGCGATATTGGCGCGGATCGAAGAGGCTCTGGAGAGGGCATAGCGTGGAAGGTACGCTAAACGATGGAGTGGATGGCTCCCGCTCACCGGCTGAGGCAGACTGCCTCGGCTGAAGAGCGAGGAGACGGACGATGAGTGAGATTGTCACGATTGGGCTGGATATCGCGAAGTCGG
>NZ_JBSXOQ010000103.1:0-101812 GCF_056859495.1 Sphingobium sp. L-44
TCGACCGTTGGAAGTCCTGCCTCCTGTTCCTTGATCATCCCGATGATCTGCGCCTCGGTGAAACGGCTCTTCCTCATGCGTCTGCTCCTTCTCGTGGGCAGACTCTACATCAGAATGAGGGACCTTTCGGGGGGCAGGTCAACGTTTTTTCAGTTAACTTATTGAAATTATCTATATTATGCAGAGAGGCGCCCTTTTTTTTGGCTGTTCAGTCCCTCAGCAGTGATGTGACTTCCTCCTTGTCACCCAGAATCACCCCAATGCGCTGATGAAGTTTTGATGGCAGGACTTCCATCAGTCGCTGTTCGCCGTCGATGGCTGCGCCGCCTGCCTGCTCTACCAGAAAGGCCATCGGATTTGCCTCGTACATCAGGCGTAGTCTGGCCGTACCATCCGGGCGGGCATCTTTAGGGTAAAGGAAGATACCCCCTCTTTTCAGGATGCGGTGTACATCGGCCACCATCGAGGCCGTCCAGCGCATGTTATAGTCCTTGCCCAAAGGCCCTTCCGCCCCCTGAATTCGTTCGTCGACATAGCGTATGATTTGCGGCGACCATTGGCGGCGACGCGCCATGTTTATGGCAAATTCGCGATTGCCCTGGGGCATCTGCATGGGGCCGTCGGTCATCCGCCATGAGCCGATTTCACGATCGAGAGTGAATTCATAGACACCAGATCCAATTGTCAGAACCAGCAGCGTTTGTGGTCCATATATGGCATAGCCGGCTGCGACCTGATGTATGCCGGGTTGCAGAAAGTCCTGCTCTGTTACCTCGCGCCCTGAAGCATTTTCGGGTGCCTTGAGTACGGAGAAGATCGTTCCGACGCTCAGGTCGACATCAATGTTGCTTGAGCCGTCGATCGGATCGAACAGCAGCAGATATTCGCCTTTGGGATAGCGGTTGGGAATAGGGTAGAGGGTCTCCATCTCCTCGGAAGCCATGGCTGCCAGATGGCCACCCCATTCATTGGCATCGAGCAATAGCTCGTTGGCAATGACATCGAGCTTTTTCTGAACCTCTCCCTGAACATTCTCGCTGCCCAGGCTACCAAGAACTTCACCCAGTGCGCCCTTGGATACCGCGTGACTGATCGTCTTGCAGGCGCGTGCGACCGTTTCGATGAGCAGGCGCAATTCTCCTGGCAAAGCCTGGGCCTGGCGTTGCTGCTCGATCAGGAAACGGCTGAGGGAGATGGCTTGCATGGAAGGCCTTTGCATTGAGGGGGAGGGGGCTTAATCAGCTATTCGTGCAGCGACGTCTGCGCCGTGGGCATATCGCGCTGCTTCACGGATGTCGTCGGCGCCGGGGCTCACGCCCGTGTAAAGAATAAATTGCTCCACCGCTTGCAGGACGATGACCTCTCCGCCGGAAATCACGCTCTTTCGAGCAGCTCTGGCTGCGCGGACGAAAGGGGTGTCGACCGGTTGGGCAACGACGTCGAAAGCGGTGCTGCAGGCCGCGATCTGCTCTGCGCGGAACGCCAAGGCGTCTCGGTCCTTGCCCTCCATACCCAATGGCGTGACATTGATCAGCAGTGGTGCGCTATCCGATGGTAGATCAGCCTGCCAGCAAAAGCCATATTGGTCTGCGATCGCCTGCCCGGCCATTTCGTTGCGCGCGATGATCGTGCCGTTGGCGAAGCCAGCATCTCTAAGCGCGGCCGCGACGGCTTTCGCCATTCCACCACTTCCTCGGAGTAGAAATGGTACCGGTTTTTCGATGCGCTTCTCGAGAAGCTGGCGAACCGCAACATAATCAGTGTTGTAGCCAGTCAGCCGGCCATCATCATTGACGATGGTGTTGACGCTGTCGATTGCACGGGCTGAGCTTTCAAGGTCATCGATCAGAGGAATGACCGCTTCCTTGAACGGCATGGAAATGGCGCATCCGCGCACATTCAACGCGCGGATGCCGCCGATCGCAGCTGCCAGATCCTGTGTACTGAAACTTTTATAGACATAGTCCAGCCCCAGAATCTCATAGAGGCAATTGTGGAAGCGGGATCCGGCGTTACCAGGGCGACCTGACAGCGACATGCACAATCTGGTGTCCCTGCCGATTGGCGGTTTCATATCCTCATACCCCATTCTGGTTTGCTGATTTTTCACGACGGATCGTAGATCCGCGGATGATGAGACGCCCGCTCAGAACCACCTTACGAGCGGCGGCGTTCGGATGGTCGAGACGGTCGAGCAGCATGGCCATGGCGGTGCGCCCGATCTCCTCCACGGGTTGTTCGATAACGCTCAGTCCATCAGCTGCAAATTCCGTCCAGGTGTCATTGTCGAACCCAGCCAATGCGAAGTCGCCGGGAACGCTCAGGCCCAGCGCATGTGCGGCTCGCAATACCGACATCAGCATCAGGCCATTGCTCGCAATGATCGCTTCGGGCCGATCAGGCGTTTGCAGGAGAGCGCTGACCAGCCTCTCCGCTTCACCCTCTCCATGCGGCACAGACAGGGATCGCGTAGGGATGCCGATCATTTGGGCTGCCTGCTCAAAGCCGGCGCGTCGTTCGGCACCCGTGGTGCTGGCTGCGCCGAACAGGCCGGTAATCGATCTGAATCCCTGCGCATGCAAATGGGCAACCAGTGTGCGAGCCATCGCATCATTGTCGAGCACGACGCAGTCTGTGGTCGTCGCTGCTACGCGATCGATCAGGATGATGGGATGCTCTGCCTTTGTCTGCGATGCCTTCTTGGCGCCTTGCCGAGTGGGTGCCAGGATCACCCCTGTCACCCGTTCCTCCTGCATCAACTGGAGATACATCGCCTCTTTGGCGGGATCTTCATCCGTATTGCACAATATAACCCGCAGGCCGCGTTCATAGGCGATATCCTCGACCGTGCGAGACACTGCCGTGAAAAAGGGGTTGCGGATATCTGCAACGATGAGGCCGATCGTGTTGCTGTGACGCGAACGGAGCCGACGGGCCGCGAGGTTGGGCCGGTAGCCTGTTGTCCTGACCGCTGCGAGCACCCTGTCGCGCATGGCTGGATCAACCGCACGCCCCGAAAGTACCCGGGAGACGGTGGCAGGCGATACTTCGGCCACTCGCGCTACGTCCTTGATTCCGACCGTCATGGGAAAATCGTTTTCCTCACCCTCTCTCAATTCTGCACGAGATATGGCCGATCGCAGGGGGTAAATGCAAGTGTATTGACAGAATCATGAGAAAACGTTTTCTTGAAAGGAAGAGAGAGGATGCTGAAGAGTCATGATTGCCGCCCCCCTAAGTGCGCTTCGCCATGAAGACCTGATCCGCATCGACGCGCAGGCGTCCGACAAGGAGGCCGCCATCCTCCAGGCCGGCCAGATATTGGTCGCCGCTGGCTGCGTTTCGGCCGGCTATGAACAGAGCATGGTCCGGCGGGAGGCGGTGGCAAACACCTATCTGGGGGCGGGCGTCGCCATTCCCCATGGCCTGGGTGAGGACAAAGGGCTGGTGCGCCACGACGGGATCGTGGTCCTGCAACTGCGCGAAGGGATTGAGTGGAATCCTGGGCAGCGCGCCCATCTCATTGTCGGTATCGCCGCCAGTTCCGACAGTCATATCGCGATCCTGCGCCGCCTCACCCGCCTGATTCAGGATGAGGCGCGTCTCGCGGCCCTTCTCGCCACCGACGATCCGGCGGCTATTGCCGCTGCCCTCCATGAAGACGCCAACCCCAGCGAGGCCCGTCCCGCTGCCGAGGATCTGGCCGAGCGGATCGAATGGACGGTCGACTATCCTGCTGGTCTGCATGCCCGGCCCGCCTCAGCCTGGGCGGAAGCAGCCAAGAGCCTGGCTACGCCCATACGCATCCGACATGACGAAGACATGGCCGATCCGCGCAGTATCGTCTCGCTGCTGCAACTGGGGCTGAAGGCAGGCGAACGCGCTACCATTTCGGCGAGCGACAGGAACACGCTTGACCAGTTCATGCGCACCGTCACGAGCCTCACGGTTCGTGAGAAGGCCGATGCCGCCCGTGCCGCCGAAAAGGCGAAGGCGCCGGTGCGCGGCTGGAAACCGGCCGGCAATCCCGCGATGATCGCCGGGGTCGCCGCCAGCCCCGGCCTCGCCATCGGTCCCGTCCACATCTTGGCCTCGGCGGAACTGGACGTGCCCGACCAGCCGGTCGATCTGGTCGCGGGCGGCGCGCTGCTGAACGATGCGCTGGTGCGCACCCGGGCGCAGATGAAGGCGCTGGTCGATGACACCACCCGCCGTCTGGGGGCGGAGGATGCCGCGATCTTTGCGGCGCAGGCCGGGCTGCTGGACGATACTGACCTCATCACGCTTACCTGTCAGTTGATGGTGGAGGGCCATGGCGTCGCCTGGTCCTGGCATCAGGCGATCGATCGCATGGCAGGACAGCTTTCGGCACTGGGTAATCCGGTGTTGGCTGCACGCGCTGCCGATTTGCACGATGTCGGCCGGCGCGTGCTAGCCCAGATTGATCCCGCGCTCAGCGCAGGGACATTGGCCGACCTGCCAGACCAGCCCTGCGTGCTGGTGGCGACCGATCTGTCGCCATCGGATACGGCGACGCTCGATACGCGCCGCGTGGCGGGTATCGCCACCGCATTGGGTGGGCCGACGTCGCACAGCGCGATCCTGGCACGTACGCTCGGCCTGCCGTCAGTCGTGGCAGGCGGGGCCGATCTGCTGACGCAGGCGGCCGGCACGACCGCCATCGTCGATGGCGACAGCGGTCGTATCTGGCTCGATCCCTCGGCGCAGGACATTGCCTCCGCCCGCGCCTGGATCGAGGAGATCGCGGCGCGACGCGCCGCCGAAGAGGCGGAGCGGGCTCTGCCGGCACGGACCAGCGACGGTCATGATCTGGCGATCGGCGCCAATGTGAACCGCCCGGATCAGGTGGCCTTCGCCATGGCACAGGGCGGCGAGGGGGTCGGGCTGATGCGCACCGAATTCCTGTTCCTCGAACGCGGCGACAGCCCGAGCGAGGAGGAACAATGCGCCATTTATCGCGGGATGATCGACGCGCTGGGTGATCGGCCGCTGATCGTCCGTGCGCTGGACATTGGCGGCGACAAACAGGTGCCGCATCTCGACCTGCCGAAGGAGGAGAATCCCTTCCTGGGGGTGCGTGGCGCTCGCCTGTTGCTGCGTCGGCCCGACCTGCTGGAACCGCAACTCCGCGCCCTGTATCGCGCGGCGAAGCTGGGCGGCGATCTGTCGATCATGTTCCCGATGATCACATCCGCAGCCGAACTGGTGATCCTGCGGGAACGTTGTGAAGCGATCCGGGCGGAACTGGCTGCACCGGCCGTTCCCATCGGCATCATGATCGAAGTCCCCGCCGCCGCCGTTCAGGCCCATGCGCTGGCGGAGCATGCGGATTTTTTCTCGATCGGAACCAATGACCTGACGCAATATGCACTCGCCATCGACCGTCAGAATCCGGAACTGGCGAGCGAAGCCGACAGCCTGCACCCGGCCGTTCTGCGCCTGATCGCCATGACCGTGGAGGGCGCGCGCAGGCATGACCGCTGGGTCGGCGTGTGCGGCGGCATTGCCGGCGATCCGTTCGGCGCGGCGTTGCTGGCGGGCCTCGGGGTCCATGAATTGTCCATGACCCCGCGCGACATTCCTGCCGTAAAGGCACGGCTCCGCGCCAGCAGCCTTGGCGATCTTCAGGGGCTCGCCGCTCGTGCGCTCGACGCGACAAGCGCCGCCGATGTGCGCGCGCTGGATGGGGAGGGGGCATGATGGCCGTCTTCACCGTCACGCTCAATCCGGCAATCGACCAGACGGTCATGCTCGACCGTCTCGTTCCCGGGGAGGTGCATCGCGCGCGCTCCGTGCGGCAGGATGCCGGCGGCAAGGGGATCAACGCGGCCAGTTGCCTGGCCGACTGGGATGTGCCCGTCACCGTCATGGGCCTGTTGGGCGGCGCCAATGCGGCGCCCTTCGATGCGCTTTTTGCCGAAAAGTCGATCATCGACCGCTGCCAGCGCCATGGCGGTAGCACGCGCGTCAATCTGAAGCTGGTCGATGTCCATGGCACGACCGACATCAACATGGATGGCGCACCGGCAACCGGAGCGCGTATCGATGCCGTCATTGCGGCGCTGGATGAACAGGTTGGCGTCGGCGATCTCGTCATCCTCTCGGGCAGCCTGCCGCCCGGCTGCCCGGTCGATATCTATGCCTCCCTTACCGCCATGCTGCGGGCGCGGGGGGCTCTTGTCCTGCTCGACAGCAGCGGCCCGGCGTTGCGCCATGCGCTCGCGGGCCCCGTTCTGCCGACCATCCTGAAACCCAATCTGCATGAACTGGCCGAATGGCATGATGGTCCGGTCGATGCGCCGCATCAGATCGTCGACGTCGCGCGCGGGTTGCTGGATCGGGGCGTCGACCTGATCGCCGTGTCGATGGGCGCGCAGGGCGCACTGTTTCTGACCGGCTCGGAAATGCTGCGCGCGCGCCTGACCGCGCACAGCGTGGAAAGCACGGTCGGTGCAGGCGATGCCATGGTTGCCGGTCTGGCCGCCGCCCTGATCGAAGGCGCGGGGCTGGATCGTATCGCGCGTCTGTCCACCGCCTTTGCCGTCGGCAAGCTGGGCCGTGCCGGACCGCATCTGCCGACAAGGGACGAGATCGAAGCCCTGGCGGCCAGCGTTGAGACGGATATTCTGATGGGAGAGACGCAATGAGCAGGATTTTCGCGGTGGTGGATGCCGGCGAAGCCGGTGTCGCCGGCGTCCTGGCCGGCGAAGCGCTGCGCAAGGCCGCAAAGGCCAGTGGCCAGGCCATCGAAATCGAATTGCGGACCGCACAGGGGATCGTCAATCCCTTGCCGGGCGACGCGGACGGCGATCTGCTGCTGATCGCACCGGAAGGCGCCGACGCCCCGTCGGAAAACCGCCCGCATCGCCGCCTGACGCTGGAGGCGGTTCTGGCCGATCCCGTCGCCGCGCTGCACGGGGGCAAGGTAGCGGGCGTGTCGAGCGCCGTGCCGCGCATCGTCGCCATCACCTCCTGCCCGACCGGCATCGCCCATACCTTCATGGCGGCCGAGGGGCTGGCCGAAGGCGCGCGCCAGCTTGGCTATGCCATTCGGGTCGAGACGCAGGGGTCGGTCGGCGCGGGCAACGCGCTGACGGCCGAGGAAATCGCTGCCGCCGACATCGTGCTGATCGCCGCCGATCGAGAGGTCGATCGCAGCCGCTTTGCCGGCAAGCGCGTCTTCGCCGGCAATACCAAGCCCGCCATCACCGGTGGCGCGAAGCTGATCGAGCGGGCGCTGGCGGAAGCGACCATACAAGGTGGCGAGGGGAGCGCATCGCAACCGGCCGAATCTGCCGCCGCGACATCGGGCGCGAAGCGCGCCGGCCCATATAAGCATCTGATGACCGGCGTGTCCTTCATGCTGCCCTTCGTGGTGGCGGGTGGCCTGCTGATCGCGCTCGCCTTCGCGCTGGGCGGTATTCACGCCAATGATGCGGCAGCGAAGGGCACGTTGGCCTATGCCCTGTTCGAAATCGGCGCCAAGGGCGGCTTCGTGCTGATGGTGCCGGCGCTGGCGGGCTATATCGCCTATTCGGTTGCGGACCGCCCCGGCATTGCACCGGGCATGATCGGCGGCATGCTGGCCGCCAATCTGGGCGCGGGCTTCCTCGGCGGCATCGTCGCCGGCTTCATCGCGGGCTATGGCGTCGACTGGCTCAATCGCCTGATTCAGCTGCCCAAGAACTTGCAAGGATTGAAGCCGGTCCTCATCCTGCCGCTGCTCGGCACGCTGCTGACCGGTCTGCTGATGCTCTATGCCGTGGGCACGCCGGTTGCCGCTGCGCTGGCTTTCCTGACCGATTGGCTGCGCAGCATGCAGGGGTCGAGTGCGCTGATGCTGGGCTTGATCCTGGGCGCGATGTCGGCATTCGACATGGGCGGGCCGGTCAACAAGGCGGGCTATGCCTTCTCGGTCGGCCTGATCGCCAGTCAGGTCTATACACCGATGGCGGCCACCATGGCAGCTGGCATGACGCCGCCGCTCGCCGTTGCGCTCGCCACTCGACTGTTCCGCAATCGCTTCACGCCTGAAGAGCGCGAAGCCGGCGCGGCCGCCGCGGTCCTCGGCCTGGCATTCATCACCGAAGGGGCAATCCCCTTTGCCGCGCGCGATCCGCTGCGGGTCATTCCGGCGCTGATGGCCGGTTCAGCTGTGACCGGGGCCATCTCCATGGCGATGGGCGTGGAGCTAAAGGTGCCGCATGGCGGACTGTTCGTGCTGCCGATCCCTGGCGCGGTCACCCATGTCGGCGTCTATGCGCTGGCCATTTTCGCCGGCACGCTGGTGAGCGCGCTGCTGGTCGGGCTGGTCAAGCGTCCCATAGCAAAAATCAAGGCCTGACGCCCCGAACGCGTCACGATAATCGGAGAGGCTATTCATGTATTTCAGGAAGATGGGTGCCGCCTGTATGGCCGGCGCCATGGCCTGTACCGCGCCCGTCGCGCTGGCACAGGATCAGGCGGTTGCCGATGTCGATCCGCCATCGGTCCAATCGGACGCGCCGGCCCCATGGCAACCGCTGGCAGCGGAGGGGGTAACATTGTCGCTCAGCTATACCGGCGAGGCGGCGACCAATGTATCGGGCGGGCTTCGCCGCGACGCGACCCATGCCGGGCAGGTCTATGTCGGCGCCGAACTAGATCTTGACCGGATGATCGGCATCGATGGCGCGATGCTGCATTTTGCCGTCACCAATCGCCATGGCAAGAATCTTTCCGCCATGGCGATCGGCAATAATACGTCGGTGCAGGAAATCTATGGCACCCAGAATACCCATCTGGCGATATTGACCTGGCAGCAGAGCTTCCTGGACGGGCGACTGGATATCGAGGCCGGGCGCAGCCAGGCGAACATCCATTTCCTCAACTCGCCGCTCTATTGCCATTTCCAGACCAATTCGGCCTGCGGCAATCCGACCTTCGTCTTCAAGAACAGCAATTTCACCTATTTCCCGGCATCCAGCTGGATGGCCCATGCCAAGCTGCATGTGACGCCACAGGTCATGCTGCATGCCGGCGTTTACGAAGTGAGCCCGGACCGCAAGCGCGCAAGCGACCATGGTTTCAATTTCAGCACGAAGAATGCGACCGGGGTGATCATACCCTGGGAATTAAGCTTTAGCCGGGATGCAGCCGATGATCGGCTGCCGGGCCATTATATTCTGGGCGGCTGGTTTGATCGTGGCGACTATGCCGATCCGCTGCGGGACGACCAGGGTGGCATTGCGATCCTGACCGGGCGAGCGGCGGCGACGCGGAACGGGCGGTCGGGCCTCTATGCCCGCTTCGATCAGCAGCTGACCCGTCCCGATCCGGCCTCGCCGCGGGGGGTGAGCATCTTTGGCGTGGCGATGACCAACCTGTCCGGCCAGGTCGAGGAAAGCCGTTATCTGGGCATGGGGATCGTACAGACCGGTACCTTCGCCGGGCGTGATCAGGACACGATTGGCTTCGCCATCAACGATCAGCGTTTCAGCGACCTGGCGATCCAGCGGATGAACACCGCGCGGGTTGCGGCGGGCGGGCGTGCCGATATTCGTCGCCATCAATATATGATGGAACTGGCCTATGGATTGCAGGTCAACCCGGCAATCCGACTGTCGCCCAACCTGCAATATATCCTGCATCCCGACCAGACCGGGGCGCCCGATCGCACGCGGAACATCCGGAATGCCTTCATCCTGGGATTTAAGTTCACCGTGGATGCGATGCAACTATTGTCTAGCTAATGCCATTATGATTGCATCGATCTGCAATCATCATTTCTCTGATCGTGTGCTCTAGCCGCCAATAGGCTAAATTGGAATTTGATGGGTGCGGCTTTGTAATTCCAAAGATGAGAACATCTGGTTTAGAAGGATTGAGGATTATACTTCCGCCAAGGAGGCGACGGCATCGCTTTTGAGCAAAGAAATCAGGTTCGGTGCGTAGGTAGAGAATAGCGGAAGCAAGCCAGCGCCTATCGCAGGAGCCTTTTCCCCATTCTCGCCAATCTTGAGTTCTGGGCAGAAGAAATCGCGGGGGGCGGTCTTTTGGATAGTATTTTTGACGCGTTCTGACAGATGGCGTAACTGGGTATGTGGTAGTCCGCCCCCGATGACCACGGCATCAAGGTCTAGAAGGCTGTTCGCGCTAATAATCACGAATGCCAGCGCCTCAGCGCAGTGTTTCAACCACGCTTCCCAAGCCGGATCGTGTTCGCCTTCCCCACTGGTTGTCATCTGGTACAGGGAGGCGGCGTGTAGGAGGAAGTCCGTGCTGGTACCTTGAGGAATTGGCATTGAGGCAAGAGCCCCAGCATTGCCGTTTTTACCGCGCTTGATCTCTCCGTTCAGGATAAGGCCACCGCCAACGAAACTCCCGATATGGACATAGAGGAAATTGGTCAGCCCCACGGCTGATCCCGACATCAGTTCGGCAAGGGCGCCTGCATTGCCGTCATTTTCGAAAATGACCGGGCCATCCAGTTCCTTCTGGAAATACTCCTCGAGCCCTGGTGCTGCCCAGGCAGCGGCCTGCTGGGCCGCGATGCCCGCCTCTTCGCGCCATTCGCCGATGAACCAGGGCATGGCGATGCCGAAACCCAGAAAGCCTTCGCGCTGTTCTTCCCTTAGCTGCGGCAAATGTTTTTGCGCAAAGCATTGGATAAGCTCCACGGCACTGGCGGGGCTGGGATAGGATGTAGTCGTGCTTTCGCAGGCGATGATGCGGCCATCAAAATCGAGCATGGTGCAAACCAGCCGATCGCGGCCGATTTCAGCTCCGATGGTGCAGCCACTGCCTCCGTTGATCCGGTAGATGATCGATGGCTGTCCCATGCCTCCTGTGCGCTTTCCGGCCTTTATCAGTCGCCCTTCGTCAGCAAGGCTTTCGACAATTCGGACAGCCGCCTGCGGTGAGAGACCGGTTATCCTGGAAAGGTCGGCCTTCGAGGCACCGTTGAGCCGTCGCACCGTCGCGAGAATGAGGCGCTCATTATACCGTCGCACGCCCACCGCATTGCTGCCACGCTTGTTCACCTGCGACTCCGCTCAATATATCGGCAGCAAGATGATGCGCGATAGGTGTGGTGGTTTGGAACAGCCTTGCTCCAAATGGCAAGGGCGAGTCATGGCAAGAGCTGCTTGACAGACTAAATCACATTGATAGATTTAGTCTGTCAGGTAGCAGATTCGAGTTTGAGACTATGGCAGGGCGGGCAGCATAGTTCCTTGTCATTTGGCTTCGTTCGGACCTGCGGGCGCGCGGCGGCTGAGAACCTCTCCTTTCTTCCACTGCGAGCGCCTGACCAACCCGACAAAGCTCGTCCAAACCGGACGGGAAGTGCCCAGTTTCCAGACTGCACGCTGGAAATGTAAGGGGGGAGGATAGGGGCTTACAGCCCAGATCCTCCCCCATTTTTTTGGGAGGTACGGGCCCCTCTTGCAATCGCAAAGAATGTGATTGACACACTAAATCACATTTGTAGATTTAATGGAGTCGCAAGGGCGGCTGGCAAGCACGAATACGTGCTGCAGGACAGGGAAGAGGATGACCTTGGAGGCTATTCCACATAATTTTTTACGCAGATTGCATGGCGCCTCGACGGTGTCTTGTTTCTGGTCATGTGTGGAGCAGGCGGCGCGCCATGCCCGCAGTCAATTCTTTCCCCTTGAAGCTTCATCCCCGGCCCTGTTGGGGGCGGGACAGCTTGTCGTGCGAGTAAAACATGCAGAATGACAACCTTCTCCTGGGTGCCATCGAAGCGGGGGGTACGAAATTCCTCTGCGGCATCGCCGACCGCAATGGGCGCGTCATCCGGCAGCAACGGATCGCCACTACGCTCCCTGCAGATACGCTGGGTGCGGCCACCGCATTCTTCGAGCAGGCCGAACTCGACCTGGGACGATTGTCCGCTTTTTCGATCGGCAGCTTTGGTCCCCTGTCTCTCAATCCAGTCGCGCAGGACTATGGTTCGATCACATCGACGCCCAAGGCGGGGTGGCAGGATGTCGACCTGCTTGGTCATTTTGCCCGGACGATCGATGCGCCGATGGCGCTCGATACCGATGTCAACTGTGCGGCAGTCGGCGAAAAGCTGTTCGGCAGCGGGCAGGGGCTCGATACCTTCTGTTATGTGACGGTTGGAACCGGCATTGGCGTGGGTCTGCTGATCGATGGTGCGCCTCATGGCGGTGCTAATCATCCCGAGGCGGGGCATATCCGACTGCCGCGTGCTGCGGGCGATGAGCTTTTTGCGGGCATTTGTCCTTTTCATGGCGATTGCCTTGAAGGTCTGGCTTGCGGCCCAGCAATGCGCGCCCGCTGGGGTGTTCCAGCTGAGCAACTTCCCCCAGATCATCCTGGCTGGGAGATTGAAGCGGACTATCTTGGCGCCCTGTGCGCGACATTGACCTACATCGTGCGCCCCGACCGTATCATCATCGGCGGTGGCGTCATGGAGTCTCCCGGCATGTACCAGCGCGTACGGCGCGCTCTGAACGGTAAACTTGCCGGCTATGACGCCAGTATGCGCGCCCTCGAAATGGACGACTATATCGCCGCACCCACGGCGGGCGCATCGGCGGGACTGACCGGCGCGTTCGCGCTCGCCTATCGGACCGCGACACGCCAGTGGCCGATGCACTGGTCTGTCGAACTTCCGTCATCTTCCAATCAATCCTCTCTCTCAGGAGCTGCACTTGCATAGTCCTTCCCTATCGGATCACGCGGCTCACAGGATGGCAGGGCCGAGCGACGCTCGGGTGACCGGTGCAATCGTCCTGAGCGCAGCCGGCGCGGCGCTTGGTGGCCTCTTGTTTGGTTTTGATACTGCCGTGATTTCTGGCACGACCTCGGCGCTGCAGGCGCGGTTTGGCCTGAGCGATGGCATGCTGGGCTTTACGGTTGCATCCGCTCTGATCGGTACCGTACTCGGCTCGCTGGTGGCGGGCGCGCCGGCTGACCGGTTCGGTCGGCGTGCGGTCATGCTTGCAGTTGCGATCTGCTATGTTGTGTCGTCGCTCGGCACGGGCCTGGCGGGCAGCTGGGGCACGCTCCTGGCCTTTCGGTTCCTAGGAGGTCTGGCGATTGGCGCTGCCTCGGTGGTTACGCCGATCTATATTGCCGAAGTTTCTCCAGCGCGTTTCAGAGGGCGGCTTGTTGCGCTGAACCAGCTCAACATCGTGATGGGCATTTTGATTGCTTTTCTATCCAATTACCTGATCGCCAATCTCGCCCCTGAACAAACCGCGTGGCGGTGGATGTTCGGCATCGTCACCCTTCCGTCAGCACTGTTCCTTGCCGTTAGTCTCCTATTGCCGGAAAGCCCGCGCTGGCTGGCGATTCATGGGCGGGGGCCGCAGGCGCTGGGCGTTATGAAAAGGCTGGGATTTCTCGATCCGACGGATGAACTTCGTCATATCCAGGAGGCCGAGGCCCGTCTTGATCGATCCATCGCACCGGGCCTGTTTCAGGCCGCCTATGCTCGCCCGGTCGCCTGCGCCATCGCAATTGCCATGTTCAACCAGCTCTCCGGTATCAACGCGCTGCTTTATTACGCGCCGCGTGTCTTTGAACTGGCCGGTGCAGGCTCTGACAGCGCGCTGCTGCAGTCTATCGCCATTGGCGGCACCAATCTGGTTTTTACCATCTTGGCGCTGTTTCTGATCGATCGCTTCGGTCGCAAGCCACTCCTGTACACCGGGTCGATCCTATGTGCCGTAGCCCTGCTTCTCGTGGGCTATCAGCTGGAAAGCTCTGATCCCGACGGCACGTTGATCCTTGTTGGTCTGTTGGGTTTCATCGCCGCCTTTGCCGTGTCGCAAGGCGCTGTCATCTGGGTGTTCATTTCCGAGGTTTTTCCCAGCGCGGTGCGCGGCAAGGGGCAGGCGCTTGGCAGCACGACCCATTGGGTCATGGCTGCTGCGATCACCTGGGCCTTTCCCGTATTTGCAGCCCGGGTCGGTGGTTGGGTCTTTGCCTTCTTTGGCGCGATGATGCTGCTCCAGTTCATCTGGACCTGGAAGGCGATGCCCGAAACCAACGGTGTCGCGCTCGAAGACATGGACCTTGGGAGTGCGCAGGCATGATCAGGACGCTTTTCTTGATGACCGCTACAGCTCTGATGGTTCCGGCCGCAACCCAGGCGCAGCGAGCCGATCCTCGCCCGACATATCATTTCGCGCCCAAGCGCAACTGGATGAATGACCCCAACGGTCTGGTCTATTTCGAAGGCGAATATCATCTCTTCTATCAATATAATCCCCATGGTGACCGCTGGGGGCATATGAGTTGGGGTCATGCCGTCAGCCGGGATCTTGTGACCTGGGAGGAATTGCCGGTCGCCATCCCGGAGACCGCCGACGTCATGGCGTTTTCCGGCAGCGCAGTGATCGACTGGAAGAATAGCAGTGGCCTGGGCCGTGACGGTAAGCCGCCGATGATCGCGGTCTACACCGGTCATAATCCCAAAGCCAAACTGCAGTCCCAATATCTTGCCTACAGCAATGACCGCGGACGAACATGGACCGTACATGGCGAGGTGCTGAGTGTGGGATCTCCGGAATTTCGGGATCCCAAGATCTTCTGGCATGAACCGACAAAGTCATGGGTCATGGTCGCTGTCATGGCGACCGAAAACCGCGCCGTCATCTTCACGTCACCCAATCTCAGGCAATGGACCTTTGCCAGCAGTTTCGGTCCGGCGGGCGGCCGGGGACGAAATTGGGAATGCCCCGATCTCAATCTCCTTCCCGTCGAAGGCGGAAAGCCCGGAGAGCAGCGCTGGGTTCTCAGCGTCAATCTGGGCGACCAAGCTGTGGGCGGCGGTTCGGGCGGCCAATATTTCGTGGGCGACTTTGATGGTCGTCGCTTCACGCCTGTCGAAGGGTGGGGCGGGGAACCGGTCTGGACGGATTATGGCGCCGATTTCTACGCGGCGGTCGCCTGGAATGATCTTCCCAAGGACGACCCTCGCCGCATCTGGATCGGATGGGCCAATGACTGGCGTTATGCCGAGGCGATACCCACCTATCCCGCCCGCGGTATCATGACTGTACCGCGCAGCATTTCCCTGAGGAAAACCGCCGAGGGCTATCGGCTGACGCAGCGGCCGGTGCAGGAACTGGAACAGTTGCGAGGCGGCAAACAGGCCGTGCGTCAATTGTCGCTGGGCGAAGAACCCGTTCCGCTCCCCGTCGAGGGTGGTGCCATTGATCTTCAGGCCAATCTTTCATTGGGACAAAGCGAGCAGGTGGCGATCACGCTGACCGATGGCGAGGGTTATCAGATGGTGATCGGCGTCAATCCGACGGTAAACGAGGTCTTCATCGATCGTTCGCGCTCTGGCCCGCATTTCCACGACGGGTTTGCAAACCGTCATGTGGCGCCGGTTGACCTGAGTAAGGGCAGGGTGTCTCTTCGCCTGCTTGTGGATGAATCGATCGTCGAGCTGTTCATCAACGATGGTGAGCAGACGATCACTGATCGCTTCTTTCGCGGTTCAGGAACCTTGCGCTGGAGCGCTTCTGCGCGCGGCGCACCTGCAATCATGGATATCACTGCATGGCCGATCAGGCCGGAGGTGTCCCGCTGACGATCACGCCACACGAGAGCTGAACAGCTCGATCACCATCGGATGATTTTGAATTTCCGCTGCATGGACAGTCGGAACGCAGCTTCGCGCGGCCTGCATAGCAATAAACAAAGGGAGGATAATCATGAATTTCAAGGCAGTGGCACTACTTGGATCAACGTCGCTCGCATCGCTTCTGCTGGCTGCGCCGGCCATCGCGCAGGATGCAGGCGGTAACGCGGCTTCGGCAAAGAAGAAAGGCGAGGAGACGATCGATTCCGCGTCGGTTCCAGACATTGTCGTAACGGGTTATCGTGCCGCGCTGGGCTCTGCGCAGGACATGAAGCGCCAGTCCGATGCGATTGTCGATGCGATCGTGTCGGAGGATATCGGCAAGCTTCCTGACAATAATGCGGCTGAAGCGATCTCGCGCGTCGTGGGTGTGCAGGTGCTACGCTATAATGACGAGGCGGGTGTGGTGCTTGTCCGTGGACTTCCGGACGTGAACACGACCTTCAACGGACGGGAATTCTTCACGGCTGATGATCGTGTACTGCATCTGCAGGATTTCCCGGCTGGCGTGGCCGCAGGTTTGGAGGTCTACAAATCGGGCACGTCCGATCTCATCGAGCCAGGGCTTGCCGGCTTGATCAATTTGCGTGCGCGTCGGCCGTTCGACGTCAAGGACACGCAAATTGCCGGCGAAGTGCGCGGATCCTATAATGACCAGTCCAAGGCCTTCGACCCTTCCGCCAACCTCCTGTTGACCAAGCGCTGGGATACGCCGATCGGCGAGATCGGTGCGCTCGTCAATTTCAGTTATGTCCGGATGACCTACCGCAACGCCGATCGTTATGCCGATTCCGCTATCATCAGCCCGCTGGGCTTTGGTGCTGATGACCCCGCCGATGACATGACCGTTACGACGCCAGGCGTGGGCAATTTCCGCTTTCCTGCCAATGCCGGCAATTTCTACGAGAAGGGCGTTCGGCATCGGCCCGCGATCAATGGCGCGATCCAGTGGCGACCGACCCCCGATCTGGAAATCTATGCGGAAGGCCTTTGGCAGGCCTATCGGGGCAAGGTTCTTCGCGATGGTTTCAACGTCAATTTCGAGCGTCGCAGCATCGATGGCATCGCCCCGACACTGAGCAATGTGGTCCTAGTCGAAGGCGAGCCCCTCAAGGCGGCAAGCTTCACCAAGACCGGCGGCTATGTGCCCGAATTCTTCCGGTCCACCCAGGACGACCAGACCGACACCTATCAGGCGGCACTGGGATTCAAATGGAAGACCGACCGAGCCACCTTGTCGGGCGACTTCGCCTACACCTACAGCAAATATGAGGCGGACGAAGACAGCGTCGATGGCCAGCTCGCCAGCTCGCCGACGATCAATGTTGAATGGGACGTCAAGGGTTCGGCCATCTTCGATCTGGGTGACTTCGACAAGACGAACCCCGCCAACTATATCTGGCGCGGCTATTATCAGCGGCATTTCGTCACCAAGGGTGATGGCGTGCAGGGACGGCTCGACCTGGATCTCGATACCGATTTTGACTGGCTGCCCAAGATCCAGGTCGGCATTCGGGCGAGCGACCGCACTGCGCTCATGCAGAATAACAACCGCTACGCCTACACGGCTGGCCTGGGTCTCCCGCTCGCGAGCCTGCCGACAGGCGAGCTTGAACTCATCAATGATGGCTTCCGGGGCGATCCGCAGCGCTTCCAGAACTGGCTGGCACCGACCCGCGGTTCCATCCGGGACAATGTGGAAGCGCTGCGGCAGCTGGCCTATGCGTCTGTGCAGCAATTGACGATCATGTTCCCTAATGACGGTGGTATCCGCGACGCCGTGACCAAGTTCGCGACCGAGGAAATACCGTTCGATCCGCTCAATGGCTTCACTGCCAAGGAAAAAAGCTATGCCATGTACGGCCAGGGCAAATATGAGTTTGACCTTGGGGATGTCGCTGTCGACGGTACATTCGGCGTTCGCGTCGTCAACACCGATGGCCGCTATTCCGGCTTCTCACGGGTAAACGGCTCTGATGGCACATCCCAGATCGTCCCGCAGGTATCGCGCCAGAACTATCTTGATGTCCTGCCTTCGTTTCAGACCCGGATCCGATTGACGCCCGAATTCCAGGTGCGACTGGCCTATAACCAGACCCGGACGCGGCCGAGTTTCGGCCAACTCAACCCATCCCTCAATATTACCCGTAACAGCCCTGGTCCTGACGGCTCGCCGCCGCAATATGCCGCATTTGGCAACGGCGGTAATCCGAACCTCAAGCCGCTGACGTCGAAAAATTATGACGCGACGCTCGAATATTATTTCTCCAAAAATGGGTCGGCGACACTCGCAGTCTTCTACCGGGATCTCCAGGGCTTCATCAGCAACTACACCCGGGACGTGATGGACCCGGATTACGGCCGTATCCAGATCAACCGCCCGGAAAATGCCGGTAAGGGCGAAATCAAGGGGGCCGAAGCGTCCTTCCAGACCTTCTTCGATTTCCTGCCAGGGTTCCTGTCCGGCTTTGGCGTCCAGGCCAACGTCACCTATCTCGACGGCACCAATGCACTTCCAACGGTGCTGGGCGAAGGCGCTCGCCAGGTACGGATTACCGGCCTTTCGAAATGGGCTTATAATCTGACCGGATTTTACGAGAAGGGACCGGTGTCTGCCCGTCTGTCCTACAATCACCGTTCGAGCTACATCAACAGCTACAACCGGAACTCGAACGAGGATCAATATGCCGGGGAAATTACCCGCGGCATTTCGCGCCTCGATTTCTCCGCCTCCTATGAAGCGATCAAGGGAATTACGCTCGTCGGCAATGTGAGCAATATCCTGGGCAAGCCGTTCAACAATTATCGCTATTATAACGAAACTCAGTATTTCCCCCGCGATCTTAGGGTTGAGGGGCGTTATTTCAGCCTGGGTGTCAGGTTCAAAATGTAGTCCAGGTGCATTGTTGTAGGGGGTGAGGCACTTGTCTCACCCTCAAAACCTGGAGAGCGGACTTCTGGAATCGATTCATCATCCGATCCATTAGGTTGACGTATTCAAAGACTATCCCACGCGGTTTTGAATCGGGCTATGCGCAGTCTTCAACAAAAGACTACGTGGGCAGTCTGAAGCAAGTTCATGGGGAATTATGATCATTCTCGGCGACGAAGTTGAAGATGTTGTGACCGATACGGGTGGCTTGATGCGCATCCATCTTTTTCGCCCTGCTCGAGAGGGGCGGTTTCCTGCTCTACTATTCTTTTCGGAAATATATCAGGTCACGGCGCCAATCAGAAGGATCGCTGCATTTTTAGCCGGACACGGGTTCCTGGTGGCCGTTCCGGAAGTCTATCATGAATATGAAAAGGCGGGCACGTTCCTGCCATATAATTCTGAAGGGACCGACAGAGGCAATGCGCTCAAGTTTCTCAAGCCGGTCGGTGCCTTCGATGCAGATGCCCGCGCGGGTCTTGATTTCCTGACTTCTCATCCGTCATCGACCGGACAGGTCGGCACGATTGGTAAATGCCTTGGGGGCCATCTGGCCTTGCGTGCGGCATTTGATCCTCGGGTGAAGGCGGCAGCCTGTTTTTATCCAACGGACGTCCATAGCGGAACATTGGGGGAAGGACGAAGCGACGACACATTTGCCAGGTTGATCGAGCTACGCGCTGAGACGCTGTTCATATGGGGACGGCAGGATCCTCATATTCCTTTTGAAGGGCGCGAAAGGATTCGCTCGCGGCTTGAGGCAGTCGGGGCGAGCTACGAATGGCTGGAGTTCAATGCCGCACATGCTTTCATGCGCGATGAAGGTCCTCGCTATGATCCTGCTCTGACTGTGCGCGCGCTCTTGGCATCCATCGCGCTATTCCAGCGAGCACTGTGAATACGAATACGCGGTGAATGCCATGGGCCAGCTCTCATGTTAGCCATCAAATAGATTTCAGAAGGTGAGAATAAGCTGTGGGTCGTCGCCGAACTGAAGATAATTCCGCGGGCCTTTCCAAGGCGCCTGCGATCACGCAGAATCCCGACATCCGTTATCTGGGACGCCTGCTGGGCGATGTCATTCGGGCCTATGGCGGGGAGAAACTCTACAAGCAGACCGAATATATCCGCTCCGCCTCGGTCGATCGCGCGCGCGGGCTGCAGGGCGCGGACCTGACCGACACGGGCCTGGATGCCCTCAATCTCGACGACACGCTCAACTTCACCCGCGGCTTCATGCTGTTCTCGATGCTCGCCAATCTGGCCGAGGATCGGCAGGGGGTGGCGGCGGAACCCGGCGCCGATGTCGCATCGGCGGTGGCCAAGCTCGAATCGCATGGCATCGGCAAGGATGCGGTGCTGGAATTGCTGTCGCACAGCCTGATCGTGCCGGTGCTGACCGCGCACCCGACCGAGGTGCGGCGCAAGAGCATGATCGATCACAAGAATCGCATCGCCGACCTGATGCAGCTGAAGGATGCCGGACGGACCGAGACGGATGATGGCGAGAATCTGGACGAGGCGATCTTCCGCCAGATCGCGCTGCTGTGGCAGACGCGGCCGCTGCGCCGCGAGAAGCTGTTCGTGCAGGACGAGATCGACAATGTCCTGACCTATTTCCGCGACATCTTCCTGCCGACGCTGCCGGCGCTTTATGGCCGGTGGGAACGGGTGCTGGGAGCGCGGCCGCACAGCTTCCTGCGGGTCGGCAACTGGATCGGCGGCGACCGTGACGGCAACCCGTTTGTTCAGGCGCCGCAGCTGCGATCGGCGCTGGGCCGCGGCTGCGAGGCGGCGCTGGCCTATTATATGGAATCGATCCATGCGCTGGGCGCGGAATTGTCGGTCTCGACCGAACTCGCCCATGTGCCCGAAGCGGTGCTGGCGCTGGCGCTGGCGGAGGCGAGCGGCGACGCATCGCCCAGCCGGCAGGATGAGCCCTATCGCCGGGCCATTTCAGGCATCTATGCGCGGCTGGCGACCACCTATGTCAATCTGGTCGGCAAGGCGCCGCCGCGCCCGTCGGCGCTGAAGGGCGAGCCCTACGCCGCGCCGGGCGATTTCCGCCGCGACCTCGTCACCGTGGCGCAGGGGCTGGCGAGCGAGGGTGATGGCGCGCTGTCGACCGGCGGCGCGCTCGGCCGGCTGATCCGCGCGGTCGAAACCTTCGGCTTCCATCTCGCCACGCTCGACATGCGGCAGAATAGCGACGTGCATCAGCGCGTGGTCGCCGAACTGCTGAAGGTTGCCGGGGTCGAGGCGGATTATGCCGGGCTGGACGAATTTGCCCGCATCGCCCTGTTGCGCAGGGAACTGGCGACCAACCGGCCGCTCGGCACGCGCTTTTCGGAATATTCCGAGGAAACGGCGTCGGAACTCGCGATCGTCCATGCCGCCGCCGAGGCGCACCGCACCTATGGGCCGCAGTGCATCACCCATTATATCATTTCCAAGGCCGAAAGCGTGTCCGACATGCTGGAGGTCAATATCCTGCTGAAGGAGGCGGGCCTGTGGCGCGCGCCGGAAAATGGCGATCCGGCCAAGGCGGCGATCATGTCGATCCCGCTGTTCGAGACGATCGGCGACCTTGAGGCCGCGCCCAAGATCATGACCGCCTATTTCGGCCTGCCGGAAATTGCCGGGGTGGTGCAGGCGCGCGGCCATCAGGAAGTGATGATCGGCTATTCCGACAGCAACAAGGATGGCGGCTACATCACCTCGACCTGGAGCCTCTACAAGGCGAGCCAGGCGCTGGAGCCGGTCTTTGCCGAGGCCGGGGCCGCGATGCAGCTGTTCCATGGTCGTGGCGGCGCGGTCGGGCGCGGCGGCGGCTCCGCCTTCAAGGCGATCCAGGCGCAGCCGCGCGGCAGTGTGCAGGGGCGCATCCGCATCACCGAACAGGGCGAGGTGATCGCCGCCAAGTTCGGCACGCGCGACGTGGCGATGACCAATTTGGAGGCGATGACCAGCGCGACCCTGCTCGCCAGCCTGGAACCCGAAGGCGTGTCGGCGAAGGATGCCGCCCGCTTTGCCGCGGCGATGGATGAACTGTCGAAGAATGCCTTCACCGCCTATCGCGACCTGGTATACGGCACCGATGGGTTCAAGGAATTCTTCCGCCAGCTCACCCCGATCCAGGAAATCTCCGGCCTCAAGATCGGGTCGCGTCCGGCGAGTCGGACCAAGAGCACCGCGATCGAGGATCTGCGCGCCATTCCCTGGGTGTTCAGCTGGGCGCAGGCGCGGGTGATGCTGCCGGGCTGGTATGGTTTCGGCCATGCGATCGCCGCGTTCGAGGACAAGGCGCTGCTGGCCGACATGGCGCAGCATTGGTCCTTCCTGCAGTCGGCGCTGGCCAATCTGGAGATGGTGCTGGCGAAGTCGGACCTGGGCATTGCGGCGCGATATTTGCCGCTGGTCGAGGATCAGGCGCAGGCGGAGACGCTGTTCGGGCGTATCCGCGATGGCTGGTCGCTGACCCATGACGGGCTGCTGGCGGCCACCGGCCAGTCGCGCCTGCTGGAACGGAGCCCGACGACCGAGACGTCGATCCGGCTGCGGCTTCCCTATATCGAGCCGCTCAATCTGTTGCAGGTCGAATTGCTCAAGCGCTATCGCGCCGGCGAGGATGATGCCCGGATCAAGGAAGGCATCGAACTGTCGATCAACGCGATCGCGACCGCGCTGCGCAACAGCGGCTGAGTTGGAACGCTACGGAGCGGGTGGGGATGGCCGACCCGCTCTGTAGGATGTGCCGCGCTTAACTTCGCACATTTCCCGCACATTTTGATCTTATCGATCAATTGTGGGAAATCATGTTGCGAGCGGCCAGCCGGTCCATCCCCCTTATAGCATCGCCCCGCTGGGTAGGACAGGCGCGGTCAGGGGAGGAGGGTGATGCGCCAGGTCTCGCCCTCGATCGGGTCGCCGAAGACGGTGTGAACGTCGCTCGATACGCAGACGAAGCCATGCCGGGCATAGATGCGGCGCGCAGGTTCCAATATCTTGTGCGTCCAGAGGGTGACGGCGCGATAGCCCTTGTCGCGGGCGAATTGCAGGCAGGTGGCGACCAGCGCGTCGCCGATGCCGCGCCGCCGGGCAAAGGGCTCGACATGGAGCAGGCGCAGCCGGGCGAGGCCGTCGCCCTCGTCGGTCAGGAATATCGCGCCGGCCATGATGCCGTCGATCTCCGCGATCCAGCATTGTTCCCGGTCCGGCTTGAAGTCGCGCAGGAAGGCGGCGACGGTTTCGGCCTCCAGCGTTTCGAGCGGCCGGCCCCAGCCATGGCTGGCGGCGTAGAGGATCGACTGGCGGGTGACGACCTGGCTGACCTCGCCGGTGCGGAAGGGGCGGATGGTGAAGGGGCCGCCGCTGGCGGGATCGAGCAACAGCCGGGCGCGGGTGAGCGCCTGGAGCAGGTCCTGCTGCTCGACGCTGTCGAGCCGGTCCAGATCCTGGGCGACGACGGCGCGCTGGCGGCTGTCGATCTGGTCGAAGGCGGCGCGGCCGGCAGCGGTCAGGCGGATCGGGCGGGCGCGGGCGTCTGCCGCTTCCTGGTCGCGGACGATCCAGTCCTTCTTCTCGAAGCGGGAGATCATGCGGCTCAAATAGCCGCGATCCAGATCCAGTTCGGCCTGGAGCGTGCTGGCCAGCACCGGTTCCAGCCGGGCAATCTCGAACAGCAGCCGCGCCTCGGGCAGGTTGGCGTCGCTGTCGAGGAAGCGCGCGTCGATTGCCCCCACATGGCGGGTGAAGAAGCGGTTGAAGGTGCGGATGGTTGCAATCGCCTGTTCCATGCCGACGCTTCAGCATAGATTGTTGACGGAGTCAACTATATTGGGGCAGGCGAATGCGGGACGGCCGCAGTCCATGGCCGTCCCGCACCCCATATCCCTTTATGGAAAGGGATGAAGGCTGGGCGGGTGGGCCGATCAACGACCGGCCCACCCGTTCATGCGATCAATATTTGACGACGACGCCGGCCATCGGGCGGATCGAATGGAAATTGCCGGTGGTGTCGGCCTGGACGCGCAGGCGGACATTGCTGCGCTCGGCCGAGCTGCCAAGGTCGGCGGGCGACAGTTCGAGGCCCGCGCCATATGTCATGCCATGATAGTCGCGGCTATCCTTGCCCAGCGCGTCGAAATTGGTCCACTGATAGCCGACCTTGCCGAAGAACATGCTGTCCTTGCCGGCCTTCACGCCGACGCGGCCGGCCGCGCCATATTCCCAGTCGATGTCGCCGCTGACGCCCTTGGACACGGTGCCTTCGACACCCAGCACAAGCGGGCCGGCGACATTATAGTTTACGCCCGCGACGCCTTCGACCATGCGGCCCTTGTAGCCGACGGGGGGAATGCCCTCCTTGCTGGTCTCGCTGTCATAATTATGCACGCCCGCCATCACGCCGACATAGGGTTCGATGCGGCGGGTGGAGCTGCTGTCTTCCTGCGCCATCGCGGCGGCAGGCAACAGGGTGGCGGCAGCAACTGCCGTGAAAAGCAGTGTCTTCATGGGGGTGACCCTTTATCTGTTTCTGAAATTGGGCCGGGGTGTGGACCCGCCGGCATGTCCCGTGCGCTGCAAGCGTCTGCGAGGACATGGGGGATCAATGGTCGGGGCCGGCGGAAGGTTTCCTGAACGAAATGCGAAATATCGGCCGAACCATGATTATGTGTCGGAAACGACACGGTTTCTGTCAGGGGGATGAACGAAAGTCGCTTTTTCTGAACCACAGATAAATGCCCGATCTTGAACCGCTTTTCATTCACCACCAATTCAACCGCGCGGCGTTAACCGGGGTCATGAAGCATATGAGGAGACAGGCAATGACGCGGACCGGATCACGATTCCTGGCTGTGCTTGGTCTCGCGAGCGCGATGGCCCTGGGGGGCTGCGCCTATGATGACGGCTATGGCTATGGCGGCGTGAGCGTCGGCACCGGCTATTATGGCGGTGGTGGCTATTATGGCGACGGCTATTACGGGCCTTATGGCTATGCGCCGGGCGGCTATGGCGGCTGGTACAACGACTTTTATTATCCGGGACGCGGCTATTATGTCTATGATCGCGCCGGTGCGCGGCATCGCTGGAATGACAGCCAGCGCCGCTACTGGGAAGCGCGCCGCAAGGACCGGCCGGGCAATGGTCGGCCCGGTGACGGCAGGCCCGGTTATGGGCGCCCCGGTGACGGACGTCCGGGGGATGGTCGGCCGGGCTGGGATCGTCCGGGTGGCGGGCGCCCCGAGGGCAATCGGCCGGGCGACGGACGCCCTGGCGGTCGCCCCGGCTGGAATGGCGGCGATGGTCGGCCCAATGACGGCAATTGGAGCCGTCCGCGTCCGCCGCGCGGCAATGACACGCCCGGCCGCGGGCGTCCCGGTGCCAGCGGCGGCGACCAGCGCTATGTGCCGCAACCCGGCCAGCGCCCGCCCCAGGCGAGCCGCCCGCCGCGCGACATGGGCGGCAGCGCCCGCCCGGCACCGCGCATGCGGAGTGGTGGTGAAATAAGGGGTGGCCGGGAGCCGGAACGGACCCGGCCCCAGTGATGCGGGAGAAATCTATGAGGGGGATGACCGGCGCTGCATTGCTGCTGGGCCTGGTGAGTTTGGCCGCCTGTGACGGGCGCGAGGAAAGCGCGATCGACAATCTGGCCAATGGCGCCAATGCCAGCCAGGTGGAGAATAATGTCCGGGCCGAGGCGCAGGCGCTGATGGAGCCGCTGGCGCCGCCGGTGCCCGGCACGCCCGGCGGCCTGCCGGTCGAACCGGCCCCGGCCGAGGAAGGCGCGATCGACCCCGACAGCGCGCAGGGCGCGGCCCAGGTGGTCCAGGGCTATTATGGCTTGCTGGAGGAAAAGCGCTTCAGCGACGCGCAGGATCTGTGGAACGACAAGAGCGCGATCGGCGCGCAGGATGATGCGCATTTCGCCGCGCGCTTCCGTGGCTTCAGCGAGATCCATGCCAATATCGGCAGCCCGGCCGAGATCGAGGGCGCGGCGGGATCGAGCTTCGTGACGGTGCCGGTGCAGGTCTATGGCCGGCTGAAGGCGAACGGCAAGCCCTGGTATCGGTTGCGCCAGGTGGTGCTGCGCCGGGTCGATGAGGTACCGGGCGCGAGCGAGGCGGATCGGCGCTGGCATATCGAATCGATCGGCGCCTATGTCGCGCCGCCGGCGGACGAGTCGGACAATGCGACCCAGACCGCGCAGCTGATTTCCGCGACCGACGGCATGGCCCGGAAACACTGACACCGGCGCGGCGGGGCCGCACCGGTGTCGGGGCTTGGCCTGCTGCCATGCCCATGAGGGCTGGCGGTGGCCTTGACGGCGTATCGCTTACGCGACGGTCGCCTTGACGATCTTGCCCGGAGTCTTGGGCGGCTCGCCCTTGGGCAGCGCGTCGACATGTTCCATGCCCGACGTCACTTCGCCCCAGACGGTGTACTGGCCGTCGAGGAAGGTGGCATCGTCGAAGCAGATGAAGAACTGGCTGTTGGCGCTGTTCGGGTTCATCGCGCGGGCCATCGAGCACACGCCACGGACATGCGGTTCGCGGCTGAATTCGGCCTTGATGTCGGGCAGCTTGGAACCGCCCATGCCGGTGCCGGTCGGATCGCCGCCCTGCGCCATGAAGCCGGGGATGACGCGGTGGAAGACCACGCCGTCATAGAAGCCGTCCTTGGCAAGGGTGGTGATGCGTTCGACATGGCCGGGCGCCAGATCGGGGCGCAGCTTGATCACGACGTCGCCGCCGCTGTCGAGGGAAAGGGTAAGGGTTTCGTCGGCCATGAAAGATCCTCTCATTGGGGAAGGCGTTGATCGCCTCATATAGAGGCTTGGGATGGGGATGGAAGCGGCTGTTTGGCAAAGCCTGTCCCATCTGTTGCCAAAGCACGTCCAACCCCATTGCAATTATATTGTGCATCGGCGAAAGCATCGAAATGTTACAGGAACCGGACAGTTGCGCGCGCCATGACCGAACGTGGCGATTTGGCCGAGCCGCGGCCGCACGAGGAACTTGCTGACGAGAGTCTGATCTCGGCCGGTATGGAGCAGGCCGAGTCGAGCCTGGACGAGGATGACCGGCTGAAGCCCGAATTCCTGTCCGCCGTGCTGGATGCGGTGGACGAGGGCGAAATCGACCATGCGCGCGAGCTGGTCTCGCCGCTGCATCCCGCCGACATTGCCGACCTTCTGGAATTGACCCCGGCGGAGCAGCGCGGCGATGTCGCCGCCGCGCTGGGCGACCTTGTCGGCGCGGAGGTTCTGTCCGAACTCAACGATTATGTGCGCGACGACCTGATCGGCGCGCTGGCGCCCGAGCAGGTCGCCGAATTCGCCTCCGAACTCGATACCGACGATGCCGTCGCGATCATCGAGGACATGGAGGAAGCCGATCAGCAGGCGGTGCTGGAGGCGATGGAGCCGGAAGATCGCGCTGCGATCGAGTCCGCGCTGTCCTATCCAGAAGAATCCGCCGGCCGCATGATGCAGCGCGACCTGGTCGCGGTGCCCGAGCATATGACGGTCGGCCAGGTGATCGACTATCTGCGCGACAATGGCGACCTGACCCGCGATTTCTGGGAAATCTTCGTCGTCGATGAAGGGCATAAGCCGATCGGCACCTGTCAGCTGAGCTGGGTGCTGACCTGTCCGCGCGGCATTGCCATGGCCGACCTGATGAAGCGCGAGCAGACGCTGATCCCGGTCGACATGGACCAGGAAGAAGTGGCGCTGCGCTTCCAGAAATATGCGCTGATTTCCGCCGCGGTGGTCGATGGCAGCGGCCGGCTGGTCGGCATGATCACGGTCGACGACATCGTCCACATCATTTCCGAGGAAGCGGGCGAGGATATTCTCCGCCTGTCGGGTGCGGGCGAAGGCGACATCAACGAGCCGGTGATGGACAGCTATCGCGCGCGCGTGCGCTGGCTGCTGACCAATTTGCTGACCGCGCTGGTGGCGTCCACCATCATCGGCATTTTCGAGAATACGATCGAGAAGATGGTGGCGCTCGCCACGCTGATGCCGATCGTCGCGGGCGTGGGCGGCAATGCCGGCAGCCAGACCATGGCGGTGACGGTGCGCGCGCTGGCCACCAACCAGATTACCGGGTCAAACGCCCGCCGCACCATATTGCGCGAAATACGCGTGGCTTTGCTCAACGGCTGCACCGTGGCGCTGGTGCTGGGGCTGGGCGTGGGGCTGGTGTTCCACAATGTCGCGCTGGGCAGCGTGATAGCCGCGGCGATGATGACCAATATTGTGACGGCCGGGCTGGCGGGTGCGGCGGTGCCGCTGGCGTTCGACCGGATGAACCTCGACCCGGCGGTGGCATCCTCCATCTTCGTCACCATGATCACGGATTCGATGGGCTTCTTCGCTTTTCTGGGGCTGGCGACGGCGGCGGGATTGACCGGCTGAACCGCCGCCCCATCTAGACGCCAATGCCGCTGCACCTGACCAAGATCGCCTTCCAGAGCGAAAGCCCCGCGACCCTCAAGGCCTGGCTGGAAAGCCATGCGGACGAAGCGCGCCTGACCACCCGTTACCTGCCCAAGCGGCTGGAGGAGATGGATGGCGGATCGCTCTACTGGATTCACGGCCATGCGCTGGTCGGCCGCAGTCCGATCCTGGGATTTCAGGAGACCGGGCAGGGGCGCTACTGGATCCGGCTGGCGCCGCGGCTGATCCCGGTAAGGACGGCGCCCAAGCGCGCGCATCAGGGCTGGCGCTATCTGGAGGACAAGGATGCGCCGCCCGATCTGGGCGGGGGCGAGGCGGACGATCTGGAAGCGATGCCGCCGGCCATGCTGAACGAACTGGCGCGGCTGGGGCTGGTCTGACGCCAGCCCCAGTCGAGGTTCAGATCATCGGCTTGCCATCGGCCTTCACCACGGCGCCGCCCTTCATGACGAAGCCGACCTTTTCGAGCTGGCGGACATCGGCCAGCGGATCGCCGTTGACCGCGATCAGGTCGGCATAGCGGCCGGCCTGCAGCGTGCCCACATCGGCGCTGCCCAGCAGGTCGGCGGCATTGGCGGTGGCGGCCTTGATCGCCTCCATCGCCGGCATGCCGGCGCGCACCATCAGCGCGAATTCCTGCGCATTTTCGCCATGGTCGGACAGGCCGAACGTGTCGGTGCCAAAGGCGATCTTGACCCCAGCGGCATAGGCATCGCGCAGATTCTTCTGCAGCAGCGGGCCGATCACCAGCGCCTTTTCGGCGGTCGAGGGATTGAGCTGTTCGGGATGTTCCTTGGCGCGCTGATAGACGCGCTCGCCCACCAGCATGGTCGGCACCAGATAGGCGCCATATTGCTTGAAGATCTTGTAGCTGCCGGCGTCGGCATAGGAACCATGCTCGATCGAATCGACACCCAGCGCAATCGTGTGGTCGATCGCCTCCTTGCCATGGGCATGGGCCGCGACCTTCATGCCCAGACTATGGGCGGTGTCGATCACCGCCTTGATCTCCTCGTCGGTCATCAGCTGATGCTTGGGATCGTCGCCGATCGACATGACCCCGCCAGACGGCATGATCTTGATGAGGTCGGCGCCCTCGCGCTTCAGGCGGCGCACGGCGATGCGGGCGGCTTCCGGGCTGTCGATCACATTGTCGCTGATGTGGGGAATGTCGGCAAATTCGACGCGCAGGCCGTTGACCGCGTCGCCATGGCCGCCAGTCGGGCCGAGCGGCGTGCCCGCCACCCACAGGCGCGGGCCGGGGATGACGGCGCCGTCGATCGATTTCTTGAGCGCGACGATCACCTGGGTATCGGCGCCGCAGTCGCGGACCGAGGTGAAGCCGGCGAGCAGTGTGTTGCGCACGAAGCCGGTCGCCTCGATCGCGTCCTCATAGGCGCTGCGCGTCACCGCGTTGCGGATCGGGTCGCCGCTGTGCCAGCCGGCGGTGATATGGTCATGGGTGTCGATCAGGCCGGGAAGCACGGTCTTGGCCGACAGGTCGATCACCTCCGCGCCGGCGGGCGTGACGAAGCCCGACTGGATCGCGGTGATGCGATCGTCATGGATCAGGATCGACACTTTCTCGCGCGCGGTGGCGCCGGTGCCGTCGATCATCCGTCCGGCATGGACCACGACATCCTTGGCCATTACGGCCGGCGCCGACACCGCGACCAGTGCCGCCATGCTGCATGCGGCCAGCGCCGCTGCCTTCCCCCAGATCATGTAACCCCCTGTTTAATTTGATGGCGGCAGCGTCGCGCGCAGCGGGCCGGCCGTCAACGAATTTATATCAGGCGAGGGCGTGGAGCCGTTCGCCGACCATTCGCAGATCGGCGACGAAGCGGGCCTGTTCTTCCGCCTGGCGATCGGGGTCGGGCAGGCGCAGCAGATAGCTGGGATGGACGGTGATCCAGGCTTCGGCGCCGTCGTCGAGCGGGAGGGGGCGGCCGCGCATCTGGCTGATCGTCACCGGCTTGCCCAGCAGGGCGCGGGCCGCGGTGGCGCCCAAAGCGACGATGATGCGCGGGCGGATCAGGTCCAGTTCCTGTTCCAGCCACCAGCGACAGGCCCTGATCTCCGGCACGTCGGGCGTCTGGTGCAGGCGGCGCTTGCCGCGCTGCGCATATTTGAAATGCTTGACGGCGTTGGTGACATAGGCACGGGCCCGATCCACGCCGGCCTCCGCCAGCGCCGTGTCGAACAAATGACCGGCGGGGCCGACAAAGGGGCGGCCAGCCAGATCCTCCTGATCGCCCGGCTGTTCGCCGATGAAGAGCAAAGATGCGTCGAGCGGACCTTCGCCGAACACGGTCTGCGTGGCTGGTCCGTGCAGCGGGCAGCGGGTGCAGGCCATCGCCTCGTCACGCAGCGCCTGCCAGACGGCACGGAGATTGCCGGGGCGGGCTGTCGGGCGGGGTGCGGGGCGCGGGGCGGTGGCGATCATCGCCGCCTCGCGCGCCTGGGCGCCGGCAACCAGATCGGGGATCAGGGCGGCTTCGGGCAGGTTGCGCCAATATTTGCGCGGCATTTCCGACAGCATCGCCCCGGTCTTCAGCCGGGCCGGGTTGAAGATGGCGGCATAATAGCCCTTCCACACATCTTCGACCGGATCTTCGGCCGGGGCGTCGCCGCGCTGTGCGCCCGGCCCTTCCGTCAGTTTCTCGCCATCCCAGTGGATGCTGACCTCCGGCGTCAGGATCGACCAGCGCATCGATGCGAAGCGGCGGGTGAAGAAGCCGGCATTGGCGCGGACGATATGATGGTCCGGTTCGAACCAGGCGATGAAGCGCGGGCCGTCGCCTTCATCCAGCTCGCGGAAGCGGACGAAGGCGCGCATCTTGTGGATATCGCGCCGTACCGCCTTGGCCAGATCCTCGACCCGGCGCAGCAGCGGATCGGCGCGATCCTCCATCCGGCCGGGCACTGTGCGCACCGCCAGCAACAGGCTGTAGAGCAGGGCGAAGCGGGCGGGATCGCGATGAAGGATCGCGCTTTGCGCCAGTTCGACAAAGGCGCGCGGCACGGAAAAGGCCGCATCCGCCGGAGCCGGGGGCAGGGGCGTCGCGTCGCTGCCGAACAGGTCTGGCGTGGCGCTGCCCGCGACATCCCAGAGGATGGCGTCGGCGGGAATGGCGGCCAGGGCCAGCGCGCGGGCCGCATCGCGCCAGCCCTCAAAATCGTCCGGCCCCGCCAGCGTCACCCGATGCATGGCCGTCCGGTCAGTCCTCCGCCTCGGCACGGGCCAGTTCGGCGGGCTTGCGGCGCGCGAACAGCTTTGCGAGCTTTTCCTCCTCGGCGGCGCTCAGTTCTTTGGCGGCGTCGGGGAACATCTCTTCCTCTTCCTCCTCGATATGGTGGAGGTAGCGCTTCTTGAGCTGGTCAAAGGTGCGGCGCCAGGCATCGCCATTGAATTTCAGGCCATCCAGCTCCTCCAGGAAATCGTCGATTTCCTTATGTTCGGACACGCTGTGCTGGGCATCTTCGCGCAGGTCGGGCTGGGCGAGCATAGTGGCGTAGAGCGTCTCTTCCTCGGCGGCGGCATGGGCCGTCACCTCGACCTTGAACTGGTCGAACAGCTTTTCCAGCCGGTCGTCATCCTTTTCGCGCGTCGCCTCCGCCATCTTGTCGAACAGCTGGCGATGGGCGTCATGATCCTGTTTCAGGCGATCGAAAATGCTGGCCTTGGCCATGGGCAATCCTCCTTCATGCGATGAAGGGGGAAACGACAGCCTGGTAAAAAGGGTCCGGCGCTTAGCCGAACAGCGCGTGGAAGATGATCGCGACTGGCACCCAGAGCAGCGCGCCCAGCAGGCTGGTGCCCCAGAGCTGGAGCAGGTCGCGCCGGAAGCGCAGCCGCAGGCCGGCATGGGACAGGCCGCTATGATCCAGCATCTGCCAGCGATGTTCGAGCGCGCGGGCGGCGATGGCGAAACCGCCGATCGCGATGATGACGCCAAGGTGCAGGACCAGCGAGCCGCCCATCTTGGCGACGATGAAGATCTGGAGCAGGCAGAAGACGACAAGGGCGGCCGCAAGATGCGTGCTGATGCGCTTGGCAAAGCCTGCGCCCTGCCGCTCCATGGCCTGATTGTCGAAAAGTGTCGCCAAAGTCCCGATCCCCTTGCTGATCGTGTTACAAGAGTTTCATGAACCGTGCTTGCGATCAACCGCAAAATTGCCTCGGCTCCCCTTAAAAAAGTTCGAGCTGGGCGGCGGGACGCCGCAATTGCGCGGACAGATCGACTCGGTCGGCCAGTTGCACCGGGCGCCAGTCGGCGGCGATCAGGAAGGGGCGCAGCTTGACGATGGATGTGGTCAGGCGGGCGACATCCTCCAGCCGCAGCCGGCGATGGCGCCGGCTGGCCAGGATGCGGTCGACCGCCTTCACCCCCAGCCCCGGCACCCGCAGCAGCATTTCGCGCGGCGCATGGTTGACGTCGACCGGGAAGCTGGCGCGATGCTGCAAGGCCCAGGCGAGCTTGGGGTCGATGTCGAGCGGCAGGCAGCCACTGTCCCGGTCGGTGGCGGCGGCGACCTCGGCCGCGGAATAGCCATAGAAGCGCATCATCCAGTCCGACTGGTAGAGCCGATGTTCGCGCATCAGCGGCGGGCGCTTGAGCGGCAGCACGCTGCTGGGCGAGGGGATGGGGGAGAAGGCGCTATAATAGACGCGGCGCAGCCGGTGCCGGTCATAGAGGCTGCTCGCGCGCTGGATGATGGCGCGATCGTCGGCGGCATCGGCACCGACGATCATCTGGGTCGACTGGCCCGCCGGGGCAAAGCGCGGGGCGTGGCGATATTTGCGGCGGGCGTCGCCCATATCGTCCATCTGGCTGCGCATCTGCGCCATTGCGCCCTCGATCCGGGCACCATCCTTTTCGGGCGCCAGCCGCTTGAGGCCGGGTTCGGTCGGCAGCTCGACATTGATCGACAGCCGATCGGCATGGAGGCCGGCCTGACGCAGCAGGTCCGGATCGGCGTCGGGAATGGTCTTCAAATGGATATAGCCGCGAAAATCATGATCCTCGCGCAGGCTGCGGGCGACCTCGACCATCTGCTCCATCGTATAGTCGGACGAGCGGATGATGCCGGAGGAGAGGAACAGCCCCTCGATATAGTTGCGGCGGTAGAAGCTGAGCGTGAGGTCGACCACTTCGCGCGCGGTGAAGCGGGCGCGGCGGACATCGCTCGACCGGCGGTTGATGCAATAATGGCAGTCGAAGATGCAGCTGTTGGTCAGCAGGATTTTCAACAGCGAGATGCAGCGGCCGTCGGGCGCATAGGTATGGCAAATGCCCATGCCTTCGGTCGAGCCTATCCCCTTGCCGTCGCGCGAATCCCGCTTGGTCGTGCCGGACGAGGCGCAGGACGCATCATATTTGGCGGCATCGGCAAGGATTTCGAGCTTTTCACGGGTGGACAGGGCGGACATATGTTCATGTTACGTTCCCCGTGCCGCCTTGTCCATAATCCAGATCAGGCCGGCTCCTCGTCCAGCACCTGGCGCACCTTGCCGGCGAGCTGGTCCATGGTGAAGGGCTTGGCCAGGAAGGCGACGCCGGGATCGAGCATGCCGTTATGGACGATGGCGTTGCGGGTATAGCCGGTGGTGTAGAGGACACGCAGCTCCGGCCGGTCGGCACGGGCGCGGTCGGCCAGGATGCGGCCGTTGATGCCGGGCATGACGATGTCGGTGAAGAGCAGGTCGACCCGCGGTTCGATCGCCAGCATCGCCAGCGCCTGTTCGCCATCGGCGGCCTGGACGATGGTGTAGCCCAGTTCGCGCAGGGAATCGACCGACATGTGACGCACCCGGTCCTCATCCTCGACCACCAGGATGATCTCATCCCCCTGGGCACGGGGCAGGTCGAGAGCGATGGCGGGCGCCACCGGATCGGCAACCGGCACGCCATAATGGCGGGGCAGATAGATTTTGATCGTGCTGCCCTGACCGGGTTCGGAATAGATTTTCACATGGCCGTGCGACTGGCGGACGAAGCCGAACACCTGGCTGAGGCCCAGGCCCGTGCCCTTGCCCACGCCCTTGGTGGTGAAGAAGGGGTCGAAGGCGCGCTCGACCACGTCGGGCGTCATGCCGGTGCCGCTATCGGTGACCGACACCAGCACATATTGGCCAGGGATCACCTCCGCATGGGCGGCGGCATAGGCATCGTCGAGATAGGCATTGCCGGTTTCGACCGTCAGCCGGCCACCATCGGGCATGGCGTCGCGGCCATTGACGCACAGGTTCAGGATCGCCGCTTCCAGCTGGCCGGGATCGATGCTGGCCCGCCACAGGCCGCCGGCCAGCACGCTCTCCACCCGCACCCGCTCGCCGATCGTCCGGCGCAGCATGTCCGACATGCCGCCCACCAGCTTGTTCACGTCGGTCGATTGCGGCGCCAGCGGCTGCTGGCGCGAGAAGGCGAGCAGCCGCGCGGTCAGTTGCGCGGCGCGCTGCGCCCCCTCGGTCGCATTGTCGAGTCCGTTGCTGATGCGCCGATCGATATCGGCGGGCAGGCGGCGCCGCGCCATGTCGAGCGAGCCGATCACGACCGCGAGCATATTGTTGAAGTCATGGGCGATGCCGCCGGTCAGCTGGCCGATCGATTCCATCTTCTGCAACTGGCGGACCTGCGCCTCCATCGCCGTGCGCTGTTCCGCTTCGCTGACCAGCCGGTCATTGGCGTCCGCGAGTGCGCGCTTGGCGGCGATCGCCTCCACCATGCGGCGGCGGGCGTTGCGCAGCGCCAGCAGGCCCAGGATGATGACCAGTGCGCCGCTGACCGCCAGGCTGGCCGTCACCATGGTGGTCAGCCGGTTAGCCTCGACACTGCGCAGGCGCAGCAGCTGCTCCTCGCGCGCCTTCATCCCGGCGATATGGGCGTGAATCGTCGCCATCGCCATCAGGCCGGGGGCGAAGGCGTTGGGATCGACCGGCAGGCCGCGCCGGCGCAGTTCGATGCCGCCCTCCAGCAGGGTCAGTCGCTGGCCGAGCATCCGCCCCAGCGCATCGACGGCCGCAGCTTGGTCCGCATTGTCCTGCACATCGGCGCGCAATTGCGCGATCTCGCGCGGCCAGTCCGCCTTGAACGTGTCGAACGGCCCCAGAAAGGGATCCTGCCGGGTCAGCATATAGCCGCGCTGGGCGCTTTCGGCGGCCTGCACGCGCGACAGGATCACCGACAGGCGGTTTTCGACGCGCAGCGTGTGGTTGACCCAGCCGATCTCGGCTTGCTGGCTGCGATAGAGCCAGATGGTGCCGCCTACCGCGATGATGACGGTGGCAAGCGCGAGCAGCAGAACGACGATGGATCGTTCGGGGCGGAGCGCATTCATCTGGTCTTAATGGGCAATTAACAACGGTGGGGCAACCCGATTGTGTCTGTCATGCGACGGGTCGTTGCGGTTATGTCCGGGCACTTCGTTGAACCGGTCGGCAGATAGGGGGCGGGATGATGGACAGACGCGATTTTCTGGCGCGGGGCCTGGGCGGGCTGGGCGCCCTGTCGCTGGCGGCGGGGGCCGATGCGGCCAGCCTGTTCGATCCGCTGGCAGGGCTGGAGCCGATCCGCGCCACGCCCGATCGCATCTTTCGCATCACCGTCTGCCTGCGGCCCTTCCGCGCGGCCGGGCCGCGCATTGCGGTGGAAGAGGTGGGACGCAAGCGGGTCGTCCATCATTATGGCCATGGCGGCAGCGGCTGGTCGCTGTCCTGGGGATCGGCCGAGATCGCGGTCGGCATGGCGCTGGCGGAGGGGATGACGGATATTGCCGTGATCGGCGCCGGCGCGATCGGCCTCACCACTGCACTCACCGCCCAGCGCGCAGGGGCGAAGGTGACCATCTATGCCAAGGAGCAATTTCCCGACGTGCGGTCGGCGCGGGCGACCGGCACCTGGTCGCCCGATTCACGGATCGCGATGGAGGGCGTCGTCGATGCCGGCTTTGGCGATCGCTGGGAGGCGATGGCGCGGCGATCCTTCGCTTTCTATCAGGGGCTCCTCGGCCTGCCGGGCGATCCGGTGGAATGGACCGACCGTTACATGCTGTCGGACGGTCCGGCCGTGGCGCCTGCCGTCGAGAGGGTGACGCCGGAGCGGCCCGATCGCTTCATCCGGCTGGAGGACCGGCTGCACGACATCATGCCGCGATCGGTCGAGCTGGCGCCGGGGACCCATCCCTTCCGCACCGAGCGGGCACGGCGCAGCAGTTCGCTGACCTTCAATGTCGCCGATCTCGCCCATCAGCTGACCACGGATTTCCTGATCGGCGGTGGCCGGATCGTGCCGATGGAGTTGCACGAACCCCAGGACGTGACGCGGCTGAAGCAGAAGACCGTCATCAACTGCACCGGCTATGGCGCGCGGGCCTTGTGGCGGGACGAGAGCATCGTGCCGGTGCGCGGCCAGATCGCCTGGCTGATCCCGCAGGCGGGCGCGACCTATGGCGTCTATCATGACAAGCTGGCGATGCTGGCGCGGCGCGACGGCATCGTGGTGCAGGAGGTCGGGGAGGATGACTGGTTCGGCTATGGCGATGCCAATGAAGCCCCCGACCGCGCAGCTGCCGAGGCATCGGTGCGCAAGCTGGCGGGCTTCTGGAAATAGCGCGGCGCCGTCCAGGCCCCTCGTCCCCGCCTGTCAGGCGAAGACCAGCGACTGGTGCGCGCCGACCCCGGCCTTGACGCCGGACGCGGATGCAAAGGTCGCATTATGCATGGGGGAGGTGGCGTCGCCGGCGGCATAGACGCCGGGCACCGAAGTCAGGCCCCAATTGTCGATGCTGATGAAGGGCCCGGTCGGGCCATCCTCCAGCGCGCAGCCGAGCTGGACCGCGACATCGCTGCTGAGCCGCGTTCTGGGGGCGGTGAAGACAGCGGCGATTTCGATCGTCCGGCCGTCGGCCAGTTGCACGGCGCTCAGCGCGGGCGCATCGCCGATCAGCGCGACGACGGGCACCCGCTCGATCGCGACGCCGCGCGCCTCCAGCCGGACGCGTTCGGCATCGTCCGGCTCATATTGGCTCTGGGTGGAATAGGTGGATGGCCCCCAGTCGGGGATCAGCGCCGCCTGATGCGCGGACATCGGATGGTTGGCGATGATGCCCAGCGGATGGTCGCGCACTTCATAGCCATGGCAATAGGGGCAGTGCAGCACCGTCTCGCCCCAGCGTTCGGCCATGCCGGGGATCGGCGGCAGCTCGTCGCTCACGCCGGTCGCCAATATCAGTCGCCGGGCCAGCCGGGTTTCGCCACTGGCCATGGTCAGGGCGAAGCCGTCGCTGGCGTGGGTGGCATGGCGCACTTCGCCGGCCAGCATCCGGGCGGTGGGATAGGCAAGCAACTGGCGCGCGGCATCGCGGATGATGGCGCGGGGTGTGCGGCCATCCTGACCCAGGAAACCATGGGCGGCGTCGGCAAAGCGGTTCCGCGGCAGGCCGGCATCGATCAGCAGCACATCCTGCCGCGCGCGGGCGAGCTGCATCGCCGCTGACTGGCCGGCAAAGCTACCGCCGATCACGATCACGTCATGCATGGGGCTTCCTTTCAATGGCTGCGTCGAATCACGATACTTTATAAGTTACATAATCGCGCCTCGCGCATTTGCAACAATTGATGTTGCGTGATAGGCGAGCGGAAAAGGAGAAGCCCGCGATGCAGCTGGATGCGCGCCTGTCGAGAATGCTGCATATCCTGATCCACATGGATCGGCTGGACGGCCCGATGACGTCGGAGCTGGCGGCGCAGATGCTGCGCACCAATCCGGTGGTGGTCCGACGAACCATGGCTGGCCTGCGCGACGCGGGCTATGTGCGATCGGAAAAGGGGCATGGCGGCGGCTGGACCCTGGCCCGGCCGCTCGACGCGATCCGCATCCTCGACATTTATCGCGCGGTGGGCGAGCCGCGGATCTTTTCGATCGGGCCTGCCGACCCCAATCCGCAATGCCTGGTCGAACAGGCGGTCAACGCCTCCATGGCGGCCGCGATGCAGGAGGCGGAGGCGATGCTGATTGCCCGGCTGGGGCAGGTGACGCTGGCGCAGATCGCGGCGGATTTCGACCAGCGTTATGCCGCGCTGCTGGCGACCGGGGCGATCGAACCGCTGACCGGCCATTGATCCAAGCGGCTTGCCAACCGCCTGTGGCGCGGCCATCAGGCGGGGCATGCAATGGCAATTCTGGATCGACCGCGGCGGCACCTTTACCGACGTGGTGGCACGCGACCCGCAAGGGCTTCTTCACACCGCCAAGCTGCTGTCGAGCGACCCCGAGCGCTATGCCGACGCGGCGGTCGAGGCGATCCGGCGGCTGACCGGCGCGGGCGACGGGCCGATCCCGCCCTGCACGCTGCGGATTGGCACGACCATCGCCACCAATGCGCTGCTGGAGCGCAAGGGCGAGCCGGTGCTGCTGGCGATTACGAAGGGTTTCCGCGACGCGATCCGCATCGGTTATCAGGACCGGCCGGACCTGTTCGCGCGGCGGATCGACCTGCCGCCGCCGCTCCATGCCGATGTCGTGGAGATGGACGAGCGGCTGATGCAGGATGGCACCATCCTGACGCCGCTGGACGAGGTCGCGGCGCAGGCGGCGTTGCAGCGCGGCTATGATGCCGGGCTGCGCGCGGTCGCGATCGTGCTGATGCACGGCTATCGCTATCCCGCCCATGAGCAGGCGCTGGCGCGGATCGCCCGGCAGATCGGCTTCACCCAGATTTCGGTCAGCCATGAGGTCGCGCCGCTCATAAAGCTGGTCGGGCGGGGCGACACGGTGCTGGCCGACGCCTATCTCTCGCCGGTGCTGCGCGCCTATGTCGACGGGCTGGGCGCGGCATTGGGCGAGGACGCCGACATGCTGTTCATGCAGTCCAATGGCGGGCTGACGCGCGGCGACCTGTTCCGCGGCAAGGATGCGGTATTGTCCGGCCCGGCCGGCGGCATCGTCGGCCTGGCCCGCACCGCCGAGCAAGCCGGGTTCGGCGAGGTGATTGGTTTCGACATGGGCGGCACGTCGACCGACGTATCCCATTATGCCGGCAGCTATGAACGCGACAATGAGGCGCGGGTGGCGGGCGTGCGGCTGCGCGCGCCGATGATGCGCATCCACACCATCGCGGCGGGCGGCGGCTCCATCTGTTCGGTGGTCGACGGGCGTTTTCGCGTCGGCCCGGAATCGGCTGGCGCGGTGCCGGGGCCGGCCTGCTACCGGCGCGGCGGACCGCTGACCATCACCGACTGCAATGTCATGCTGGGCAAGGTGCAGCCCGATTTCTTCCCCAGCCTGTTCGGCCCCAATGGCGACCAGCCGCTCGACCGGGACGCGGTCGAGGCGCGCTTTGCCGACATCTGTGCGCAGGTGGAGGCGCAGACCGGCCGGGTGATGACCGCGCAGGAGGCTGCGCAGGGCTTCATCGCCGTCGCCGTCGCCAGCATGGCCAATGCGATCAAGCGCATCTCGGTCGCGCGCGGTCATGATGTCGCGCGCTATACGCTGGCGAGCTTTGGCGGGGCGGGCGGGCAGCATGCCTGTCTGGTCGCCGACGCGCTGGGCATGGACCGGGTGATGATCCATCCGCTGGGCGGCGTCCTGTCCGCCTATGGCATGGGCCTGGCCGACCGGCGCGCGGTGCGCGAGCGGACGCTGGCGCTGCCGCTGGACGATGCGGGCGCCGACGCGCTGGCGGCGGCGATCGCCGAGTTGGCGGCGCAGGCGCGCGCCGGCCTGCCGGAGGCGGAGCGGAGCGAGACGGTGCTGCGGCTGCGCTATGATGGCACCGACAGCCTGTTCGACGTGATGCTGGGCGATCGGGCGGCGATGCTGGCCGATTTCGAGGCGCAATATCAGGCGCGCTTCGGCTATGGCGGCACCGGCACCATACTGGTCGACATGGTGCGGGTGGAGGCGATCGCGCCGACTGCCGAGGATATGGGCAAGGTCGCGACCATCGCGACCCAGCCGGCCGCGCCGCTGGCGCAGGTGATGCTGGCGGGCACACCGGCGCCGGTGTTCGACCGGGCGGGACTGACGCTGGACAGCGTCGTCGATGGCCCGGCGCTGATCAGCGACCCGGTGTCGACCACGGTGGTCGAGCCGGGATGGCGCGCGCGGCTCGATGTGATCGGCAATCTGGTGCTGACCCGCCATGCGCCGCGTCCGGCGCCCGCCGCCGATGACGGCACCGCCGTCGATCCGGTCCGGCTGGAGGTGATGGGCGGCCTGTTCATGGCGATCGCCGAGGAAATGGGCGCCGCGCTCCAGCACAGCGCCTCCTCGGTCAATATCCGCGAGCGGCTGGATTTCTCTTGCGCCCTGTTCGACGCGGCCGGCAATCTGGTCGCCAATGCGCCGCATATGCCGGTCCATCTCGGCAGCATGGGGGAAAGTATCCGCGCGGTCATGCGCCGGCGCGGCATCGGTGCCGATGGCCGGGCGATCGACGGGCGCGGCATGCTGCCGGGCGATGTCTATGCGCTCAACGCGCCTTATGATGGCGGCACGCACTTGCCCGACGTGACGGTGGTGATGCCGGTGTTCGTGGATGAGACGGCGCACGCGCCCGCTTTCTATGTCGCGGCGCGCGGCCATCATGCCGATATTGGCGGCATCTCGCCCGGCTCCATGCCGCCCGACAGCCGCAGCATCGAGGAAGAGGGCATCGTCCTCGACAATGTCCTCGTGGTCGATCAGGGCCGCTTCCTGGAGGGCGATCTGCGGGCGCTGCTGGGGGCGGGCCGCTGGCCCTCGCGCAATATCGACCAGAATATCGCCGACCTGTCCGCCCAGATCGCCGCCTGCGCCAAGGGCGCGGCCGAGCTGCAACGGATCAGCGGCGATTATGGCGCCGATGTCGTGGCCGCCTATATGGGCCATGTGCAGGATCAGGCCGAGGCAGCGGTGCGCCGGCTGATCGATCGCCTGTCCGACGGGCACTATCGCTATGCGATGGATAATGGCGCGGCGGTGGTCGTCCGCGTGACGATCGACCGGGCGGCGCGCGGCGCGACGGTGGATTTCACGGGCACGTCGGACCAGCTGCCGGGCAATTTCAACGCGCCTTTGTCGGTCGCGCGCGCGGCCCTGCTCTATGTGGTGCGGACCCTGGTGGACGAGGCCGTGCCGATGAATGACGGCTGCCTCAAGCCCATGACTTTGGTGGTGCCGGAGGGGTCGCTGCTGCGGCCGCTTTATCCTGCGGCGGTGGTCGCCGGCAATGTCGAGACCAGCCAGGTCGTCACCGATGCTCTGTTCGGCGCGCTGGGCGTGATGGCGGGCGCGCAGGGGACGATGAACAATTTCACCTTCGGCAATGCGCGCCACCAATATTATGAGACGATCTCTGGCGGATCGGGCGCCGGGCCGGATTTCGACGGCGCCGATGTGGTGCAGACCCACATGACCAACAGCCGCCTCACGGATCCCGAAATATTGGAAAGCCGATTCCCGGTGCTGCTGGAGGAATTTTCCATCCGGCCCGGATCGGGCGGCGCGGGCGCGCATCATGGCGGCAATGGCGGGCTGCGCCGCATCCGCTTCCTGGAGGATATGACCGCCGGCATCCTGGCCAACCGGCGCAGCGTGCCGCCGTTCGGGCTGGAGGGCGGCGCGCCCGGCGGCCTCGGGCGCAACTGGGTCGAGCGTGGCGATGGCCGGGTCGAGATGCTGGGCGCGACCGGATCGGCGCAGATGGCACCGGGCGACGTCTTCGTGATCGAGACGCCGGGCGGCGGCGGATTCGGCAAGGGCTGATCCGCCTCCGTCCGCGGCAAGCGAACGGAGGTCGGGAGGCGGGGTGCTAGTCCCGCCAGCTCCTGTCGGTGCGGTCGATCAGGCGGACCATCGCCTGGAAATCCGGCACGCCGACGCCGACCGGCAATTGCACGCCGGCGAGGTCGCGCTGATGCACGGCGATGACGTCGGCCGGGATCTCCACCGGCGTGCCGGCGGCGCAGGCGGCAACCTGAATCTCACAGGCGCGCTGGAGCATCCATTGCATCAGGAAGGCTTCGGGCAGGCTCTTGGCCATCACCAGCGTGCCATGATTGCGCAGCATCATGATTCGCCGCGCGCCCAGATTGGCGATCAGCCTTTCGCCTTCCTCCGGCCGGATCGTGACGCCTTCAAAGTCATGATAGGCGATCCGCCCGGCAAAGGCGGCGGCGTAGAAATTGATCGGCCGCAATCCTTCCTGCGTGGCGCTCACCGCCATGCCTGCGGTCGTATGGGTGTGGATGATGCAATGGGCGTCGGCCAGGTGGCGGTGGAACACGCTATGTTGGGTGAAGCCGGCGCGATTGACCGGATAGGGGCTGCCGTCCAGCACATGGCCGTCAATATCGATCTTGACCAGGTTGGACGCCGTCACCTCGCTGTAGAGCAGGCCGAACGGGTTGATGAGGAAGGCGTTTTCCTCATCGGGCACGCGCAGGGTGATGTGATTGTAGATCAGTTCCGACCAGCCGAAATGGTCGAAGATGCGGTAGCAGGCGGCGAGCTGCTGGCGCGCCTCCCATTCGGCAGGCGACATGTCGGGCTGTCTGGCGGCACTTGCCATGGCCATCCTCCTTTATATTATGGACGCCACTATCCTCCGCTCGACGCATTCTGTCGAGGGAAAGGGCGTGAAAGCCCTGCAGGGGTTGAATTTGCCCGACTCTGCTGGTAGGGCGCGCCCCACATGCCTCAGGGTGACCTGTGGCGACTCACGGATTTTTATATTCGGTCGGCCCGTCGGGAGGGTTTCATTCCTGGCGATCCGCCCGTTTTCGATTGGAGATTGACGGACTTATGCAGATCATCGTTCGCGACAACAATGTCGACCAGGCCCTCCGCGCGCTCAAGAAGAAGCTGCAGCGTGAAGGCGTGTATCGCGAAATGAAGCTGCGTCGTCACTACGAGAAGCCCTCGGAAAAGCGTGCGCGCGAAAAGGCGGCTGCTGTCCGCCGCGCCCGCAAGCTGGAGCGCAAGCGCGCCGAGCGCGACGGCGTCCGTTAAGGACTGCCGATATCAGGACGGCCGGTTCGCGGTCGTCCTGACTCTTTGCTGATTTCCCGTTCTTCATTGCGAGGCGTTCGCCCATGTCCACGACGGCTGTCCCCCTTCGTCCTATCGCCAAGGGGTCGCTGACGCGACTCTGGATCGGTGTCGCCGCGATCGCGCTGGCGGCCGGTGGTCTGGCCTGGGCAGGGCAGCAGGGCGTGGAAGCATCGCCTGCCGCCTTCCTGACGCAGAACGCCCATGCCAAGGGCGTGGTGACGACCGAGTCGGGCCTGCAGTACCAGGTGCTGGAGGAAGGCAGCGGGCCGAGCCCGACGACCGCCGACGTTGCGCTGGTGGGCTATAAGGGCACGCTGCTCGACGGCACCGTGTTCGACGAGAATCCGCAGACGCCGATGCCGGTCGACGGCGTGGTGCCGGGCTTCTCCGAAGGCCTGCAGAAGATGAAGAAGGGCGGCAAGTATCGCCTGTGGATCCCGCCGCAGCTTGGCTATGGCGAACAGGCCGCCGGCCCGATCCCGGCCAATTCGGTGCTGGTGTTCGATGTCCAGCTGCACGACTTCAAGTCGCGCGCGGAAATCATGCAGATGCAGCAGCGGATGCAGCAGATGCAGGGTGGCATGCCGCAGGGCGCCGTTCCGCAGGGCGTGCCGGGCAACTGATCCGATCGATCCGAGAGTAGAGAAGGGCCCGGTTTCCGGGCCCTTTTTCTTTGGTGGTCAGAGGGCTGCCTGATCGCCGGGGGCCGATGGCGGGAAGGCGAGGCCTTCGGCGCTGCCAATCTTTTCCTCGCCGGTGAACAGGCGGTCGAGTCGCGCCTTCACGTCGCGCCGATATTCGACGCAGGACACCGAACGCGGCGCGCCGATGTCGATATCGTCGGCGATCGCCGACTTGATCCGTTCCAGCGCGTCATTGTCGAGGATGCCGGCCCGATGCAGTTCCCGGCAGAGCTGGACCATTCCGGCGGCGGTTGCCTGAGCCCGCATGCCGACATTGGTCAGTTCGAAATGCAGCTTCTTCTGCTGCTCCATTGCCACGGTCATGCCATTCTCTCCTTTCGCTTTAGGATAGAAGCGCAGGAGCAATCGTTACGTTCCGGGACGCATTCGTCAATCGCCGTTTTTATCGTCGCTTTTCAGGATGGTCTGCCCTGCCAGAGCCTTTGACCGTTCCTCCAGATAGACCTTGATCATGGCAACGATCGGATCGGCCAGGAACAGGCCGAGAATGCCGAACAGCGCGCCGAGCAAGATCTGCGCCGCCAGCACCAGTGCCGGGGCCAGATCGGTCGCGCGCTTGGCTACCATCGGCACGATCAGATAGCCGTCGATGATCTGCACCGCCATGTAGACGCCAAAGGCATAGAGGCCGGTATGGGTGCCGCCGGAAAAGCCGACAAGGACGATCAGCACGCCCGAGATGATCGCGCCGATATTGGGCAGGAAGGCGAGCAGGCCGGTGAGGATGCCGAGCAGCCCGGCCATCGGCACGCCGCCGGCCCACAGCAGCAGCCATACGCCCACGCCCTCCACCGCCATGCCGATCAGCCGGCCGAACATCAGCCGGCGCAGGGTGAAGGCCATCTTGTCGGCGACGGTGTAGAAATGGGCGCGCTTGTCCATCGGCAGCATCCAGGCGACGCCGCGTTCGTAGAGCTTGGGTTCGACCGCGATGAAGATGGCCAGCACCAGCATCATGACGCCGCTGGTGATCGCGCCGACGGCGGTGCCGACGGCGGCGGTGACACGGCCCATGGAACTCATCGCCTGCTGGGCCAGGCTCTTGAGGTCTTCGGGCGTGGTGGTGATGCCAAGCTGCTGCATCCAGCCGCCGACCCGCTCCACCTGCGCCTCGACGATGGTGCGCATCGCCTGCGCCTGGGCGGCCAGGCTGGAGCCGGTGAGGTAGAAGGTATAGGCGAGGAAGGCGACGACGGCGAGCAGCACGATCGTCAGGCGCCAGCCCCGGCCGATCGGCAGCACGCGGCCGAGCAGGCGGGTGCCGCCATCCATCATGGTGGTAAAGACCAGCGCGCCCAGGATCAGCATGATCGGCTGGGCCAGCAGCACGATCAGGGCGATGCCGATCGCCATCGCGAACCAGACGCCCGCCCGCTTGATCTCATGCTGGACCAGCGGGCTGCGCAATTCGCTGGGGCCGGGTTGCTCGATATGCTGCTGCTGCGCGTCGCTCAAACCCGGAACCCCCGATTAATGGCTGTGAACTATTTCGCCTCGGTAACGCTCTGGGGGCGCAGGCTGTTCCCGGCGCGACCGCCACGGAAGGCATGGAACCAGCTGAGCGGATTCCAGCTCGAATCGCCGTCCAGGCTGAAGGTGATGAATTCGGCGCGGCCGCCGATCGCTTCCCACGGCACCGGGCCGCCCAGGCCATTTTCCTCCAGCGGGGCGCGGCTGTCGGCGCTGTTGTCGCGATTGTCGCCCATCAGGAAGACATGGTCGGCGGGCACGCGGACCGGGCCATACCAGTCGAGCGCGCTCGGCCCCATGTCGATCGTGACATAGGTCTTGCCGTTGGGCAGGACTTCCTGCCGCACCGGCAGTTCGCACCAGCTCTTGCCGGTCTTATCGGTCACCAGCGCGCCGGGGAACTGCATCGGCGGGCAGGGGGCGTTACCGTCGACCGCTATGCGCAGGGGCTTGAGCACCTTCTGCGGCACCGGCACGCCGTTCAGGATCACCTGACCGCCGCGCACCTCGACAATGTCGCCGGGCAGGCCGATGACCCGCTTGATATAATCCTCGCGCCGGTTCTGGGGCGAGACGATGACGATGTCGCCACGCTCGGGCAGATGGCCCAGGATGCGGCCCTTCAGGAAGGGCAGCGGATGGAAGCTGGGGCTGACATAGGACCAGCCATAGGGGAATTTGCTGACCACCAGCCGGTCGCCCTTCAGCAGCACCGGCATCATCGATTCCGACGGGATGTAGAAGGGCTTGGCGACGAAGCTGTGAAAGGCCAGCACGGCGAGGATGAGCAGCACGATGCTCTTCACCTCATGCCACCAGTTCACCCCGCTGGTGCCTGCCTCCTTGTCGTCGGCTGCCGTTTCGGGTGCGGCGGGGGGCAGGGGGTCGGTTTGTGTCATGTCGACTGCCGTCATGGAAGGGCTATGCTCGGATGGGGAGGGCGGCCCGCTCAAAGCGGCAGCGCCTCGATGATGACGAAGGCCTGCGCCCATGGATGATCGTCCGTGAGCGTCAGGTGAATGACCGGCTTGTAGCCCGCCGGGACCATCGATGCCAGCCGCTGTGCAGCGCCGCCGGTCAGCGCCAGCGTGGGGGCGCCGCTGGGCGCGTTGACGACGCCGATATCCTTCATGAAGACGCCGGCCTTGAAGCCGGTGCCGACCGCCTTGGAAAAGGCCTCCTTGGCGGCGAAGCGCTTGGCCAGCGTGCCGGCTTTGGTAAACGGCCGGCGTTCCGCCTTGGCCTGTTCGACATCGGTGAAGACGCGCTGGACGAACCGGTCCCCGAAGCGGTCGAGCGAATTCTGGATCCGCTCGATATTACAGAGATCGGAGCCGAGGCCGATGATCACGCTTCGGCGCCCTTCATCGGGCTAGGTCCATCTGTCGGCGCATTTCGCGGATGCTGGCTTCCAGCCCGCCGAAGATCGCCTCGCCGATCAGGAAATGGCCGATATTGAGTTCGGCGATCTGCGGGATGGCGGCGATCGGCGCGACATTGTCGAAGGTGAGGCCATGGCCGGCATGCGGCTCGATGCCGTTCTTGGCGGCGAGCGCGGCGGCGTCGGCAATGCGGCGCAGCTCGACCGCGCGGGCCTCGCCGGTCAGATGGGCATAGGCGCCGGTATGGAATTCGACCACGGGCGCGCCGAGCTGGATCGCGGCCTCGATCTGGGCGGCGTCGGCCTCGATGAACAGGCTGACGCGGATGCCGGCGTCGGTGAGCGCGGCGACGATCGGGCGCAGCACTTCGATCTGGCCGGCGGCGTCCAGGCCGCCCTCGGTCGTGCGCTCCTCGCGCTTTTCCGGCACGATGCAGGCGGCATGCGGCTTGTGCTTGAGGGCGATGCCCAGCATTTCCTGCGTCGCCGCCATTTCCAGGTTCAGCGGCACGTCGAGCGCCGCCATCAGCATCGCGATATCCTCGTCGCGGATATGGCGGCGATCCTCGCGCAGATGCGCGGTGATGCCGTTGGCGCCGGCCTTCACCGCCAGCAGCGCGGCCTTGACCGGATCGGGATGTTCGCCGCCCCGCGCGTTGCGGATCGTCGCCACATGGTCGATATTGACCCCAAGGCGCAGCGGAACGGCGGCCATCTTACTGCTTCCGGCTGCCGGGCTTGATCGCCGGCACTGCTTCCAGTTCGGGCGGCAGCTGATCGGCGTCATAGACCGGGAAATTGATGCTCACGAGCGGGTAGAAGGGGACGCCCAGGTCCACTTCGCCGGCCGAACGATCGACCAGCGCCACTTCGGCGACGACGATGCCGCCTTCGCGCTCGACCGCCTCGATCGCCTGGCGCGAGGACAGGCCGGTGGTGACGACGTCTTCCACCATCAGCACTTTCTGCCCCGGCGATATGGCAAAGCCGCGGCGCAGTTCGAACACGCCCTCGGGCCGTTCCAGGAACACCGCATCCTTGTCGAGCGCGCGGCCGACTTCATGGCCGATGATCAGGCCGCCCATGGCGGGCGACACGACCAGGTCGATCTCCTGGCGCAGCTCGCGCGGCAGCTGCTGCACGGTGGCGCGGGCCAGCTTGCCGGCGCGTTCGGCATTCATCAGCACGCGGGCGCACTGCAGGTAATTGGCGCTGCGGCGGCCCGACGACAGGATGAAATGTCCTTCGAGCAGCGCACCTGCTGCCCGGAATTCTGCCAATACTTCTTCGTCGGTCATTCCGCCCTGTTCCACTATTCCGTTGCGGGAGGTCGCGCAAAAACGGCGCCCGGCCCGCCCATATCGCACGGGCATGACATGCCCATGATCGCGCACCTGTGCGCGAGGTGCGAGATAGGCGGGAGCGGGAGGCGTTGCAACAGCGAAGAAAATCTGGTCCACACTGACTTGAGGCAGAAAAATTCGTTGCCTATAAGCCGCCACATAGACCGAACGGGCGGGCACGACGCGAAAGTGGACGTTCCCGTTGCAGCGGCAACAAGGGGTTAGGGGTAGATGAGGCTATGAAAAAGGTGAGATCGCTCATTCTGGCCGGCTTGCTGGCACTGGCGCCGGCAACGGTGATGAGCCCGATGGCATTGGCGCAGGAGAATGCCGCCGCTGCCGCCCCCGCTGCTGACAATGCAGCTATATCGACCGAATCACCCGACAATGCGACGGCCCCTGCGGCCGAAGCCGCGCCCGCCGCCAAGGTCGCCGCGCCGCCGCGGATGAAGCCGACCGAAGGCATCGGCATGCCCAAGCCCGGCGAGATCACGCTGCAGGAGCAGTTCACCTCCACCGGCCACACCGCGCGCTGGCTGCACGACAAGATGCTGCTGCCGCTCATCACCATCATCTCGGTCTTCGTGCTGCTGCTGATGCTCTATGTGATGGTGCGCTATCGCCGCTCCGCCAATCCGGTGCCGTCCAAGACCTCCCACAACACCGTCATCGAAGTGGTGTGGACGCTGGTCCCGGTGCTTATCCTGCTGGTGATCGCGATTCCCTCGATCGGCCTGCTGGCCGACCAGTACAAGCCCGCGCCCAAGGATGCGCTGACCGTGAAGGTCACCGGCTATCAATGGTATTGGGGCTATGAATATCCCGACAACGGCATCCCCGAATTCGTGTCGAACATGCTGCCCGAGGACAAGGCGAAGGAAAATGGCGAGCCCTATCTGCTCGCACCCGACAATCGCCTGGTCCTGCCGGTCGGTCGTCCGGTCAAGCTGATCATCACCGGCGCCGACGTGATCCACAGTTTTGCCGTGCCTTCGCTCTGGGTGAAGATGGACGCCGTGCCCGGACGCCTGAACGAGAAGAGCTTCACCATCGAGAAGCCGGGCGTCTATTATGGCCAATGTTCGGAACTGTGCGGCGCACGCCACGGCTTCATGCCGATCGCGATCGAGGCGCTGCCCCCGGCCCAGTTCGACCAGTGGGTCCAGTCGCAGGGCGGCACGCTGAAGGGCGCAGCGGCGGAGAAGACGGCTGAAGCCGCTGCCGCTACTGCTGAAAAGAAGATCTGAGGGGTAGGAACGTCATGACCACCATCACCGCCGACCATCATGGCGATCATCATGGCGACCATGCCCATGATCATCATGATGCCGACCACAAGCCGGCCTTCTTCCAGCGCTGGTTCATGTCCACCAACCACAAGGACATCGGCACCCTCTATCTGATCTTCGCGATCATGGCCGGCCTGATCGGCGGCGCCATTTCCGGCCTGATGCGCATGGAATTGCGCGAGCCGGGCATCCAGTTCCTGCATATCTGGGCGCAGTGGAGCGACGGTCCCGCCGCGACGCTGGACCAGGCCTATCACCTCTGGAACGTGCTGATCACCGCCCATGGCCTCATCATGGTCTTCTTCATGGTGATGCCCGCGATCATCGGCGGCTTTGGCAACTGGTTCGTGCCGATCATGATCGGTGCGCCGGACATGGCCTTCCCGCGGATGAACAATATCAGCTTCTGGCTGCTCATCCCCGCCTTCCTGCTGCTGCTTGGCTCCACCTTCGTGCCCGGCGGCACCGGCAATGGCGCGGGCACCGGCTGGACCGTCTATGCGCCGCTGTCGACCAGCGGGTCGGCTGGCCCGGCCGTCGACATGGCGATCCTGTCGTTGCACATCGCCGGCGCCAGCTCGATCCTGGGCGCGATCAACTTCATCACCACCATCCTCAACATGCGTGCGCCGGGCATGACCCTGCACAAGATGCCGCTGTTCGTCTGGTCGGTGCTGGTCACCGCCTTCCTGCTGCTGCTGGCGCTGCCGGTTCTGGCCGCGGCGATCACCATGCTGCTGACCGACCGCAATTTCGGCACCACCTTCTATGATGCGGCCGGCGGCGGCGATCCCGAACTCTACCAGCATCTCTTCTGGTTCTTCGGCCATCCCGAAGTCTATATCATGATCCTGCCGGGCTTCGGCATCGTCAGCCAGATCGTCTCGACCTTCAGCCGCAAGCCGGTGTTCGGCTATCTCGGCATGGCCTATGCCATGGTCGCGATCGGCGTGGTCGGCTTCGTCGTCTGGGCGCACCACATGTTCACCACCGGCATGTCGGTGAATGTGAAGATGTATTTCACCGCCGCCACCATGGTCATCGCGGTGCCGACCGGCATCAAGATCTTCTCGTGGATCGCGACCATCTGGGGCGGGTCGATCAGCTTCAAGACGCCGATGGTGTGGGCGCTGGGCTTCATCTTCCTGTTCACCGTGGGCGGCGTGACCGGCGTCGTGCTGGCCAATGGCGGCGTCGACGACGTGCTGCACGACACCTATTATGTGGTCGCGCACTTCCACTATGTGCTGTCGCTGGGCGCGGTCTTCTCGCTGTTCGCGGGCTTCTATTACTGGTTCCCGAAAATGACGGGGCGCATGTATAATGAAGTGCTGGGCCAGCTCCATTTCTGGGTCTTCTTCATCGGCGTGAACCTGCTGTTCTTCCCGATGCACTTCCTGGGCCTGAGCGGCATGCCGCGCCGTTATCCCGACTATCCCGAGGCGTTCGCCTATTGGAACAAGATCGCGACCCACGGCTATGAGATCATGGCGGTGGGCGTGCTGATCTTCCTGGTCAATGTCTTCTGGTCGCTGTTCGCCGGCAGACGCGCAGAGGGCAATCCCTGGGGCGAGGGCGCGACGACGCTGGAATGGACGCTGACCAGCCCGCCGCCCTATCACCAGTTCGAGACCCTGCCGGTCATCGACTGATCGCCATGCGGGTGCCCGGCCTGGACCGGGCACTCCATCCCCCTGCGGCGGGGCAGATGGGTAGGACCGTCTGTCCATTTGCCGGAATCGGTCAGGGCCTGTATGGGGCGCCGGCTGATCGAAGAGGAGTTTATGGCCAGTTCGCCGCTTTCGTCCGGGGCTAATGCCCCCGTCCTGCCCGCTCATTGGCGCGATTTCGTCGCGCTGACCAAGCCGCGCGTGATGACGCTTGTGGTGTTCACGGGCCTGTGCGGGCTGCTCGCCGCGCCCGGCCATATCCATCCGGTGCTGGGCTTTACCGCGATATTGTGCATCGCGCTGGGCGCCGGCGCGGCCGCCGCGCTCAACCAGTGGTGGGAAGCCGATATCGACGCCAAGATGAAGCGCACCGCCAGCCGGCCGCTGCCCGCCGGCCGGATGGAGCGGCAGACGGCGCTGCATTTCGGCGTCGGCCTGTCCTTCTTCTCGGTGATCCTGATGGGGATGGCGACCAACTGGCTCGCCGCCGCCGTGCTGACCGTCTCGATCCTCTTCTATGTCTTCATCTATACCATCTGGCTGAAGCCCCGGACGGCGCAGAATATCGTCATCGGCGGCGCGGCCGGCGCCTTCCCGCCGGTGATCGGCTGGGCGGCGGTGACGGGCGACATCACCGCGCTGCCGATCGCGCTGTTCATGCTGATCTTCTTCTGGACGCCGCCCCATTTCTGGGCGCTCGCGCTGTTCGTGAAGACCGATTATGCCGCCGCCGGCATTCCGATGCTGCCGGTCGTTTCGGGCGAGGTCGTCACCCGGCGCCAGATCCTCTTCTACACCTTCATCATGGCGGTTGCCGCGCTGGCCCCGGTCGCGCTGCACCTGACCGGCGCGATCTATGGCACGGCGGCACTGGTCGGCACCGCGATCTTCGCGGCCATGGCCTTCCAGGTCTATCTGCGCCGCGAAACCGACCCCGCGCGCATGGCGCCGGAAAAGCGGCTGTTCAAATATTCGATCCTCTATCTCTTCCTGCTGTTCGGGGCAGTGGTCGTCGACCGCTGGCTGCTGGCATGAGTCCGGAAGATCAGGATCAGGTGCGCGCACGGCAAAAGTCCCGTGCGCTGGTGACCGGGCTGCTGCTCGGCTTCCTCGCCATCCTCTTCTTCGCCATCACTTTGGCGAAGATCGGCGCGAGCCATAATATCTGATGGCCTCGCTCCCGCCCTCGCCCTTTGACCGCGACCGCCGCAACCGGCGGACGCTGGTGGCGATGGCGGGCATCGGCCTGGCGATGCTTGCCCTCGGCTTCGCCTCGGTCCCGCTCTACCGCATCTTCTGCCAGACGACCGGTTTCGGCGGCACGACCCAGCGCGCGGCGGCCGATGTGAAGCTGACCCCGGTGGCCGGGCGGACCATGTCGATCCGCTTCGATTCCAATGTCCAGCCCGGCATGCCCTGGGGATTTCGGCCCGAACATCGCACCGACACGGTGACCGTCGGCGCCCGCGACATGGCGATTTTCATTGCCAAGAACCTGTCCGACAAGCCGGTGACCGGCACCGCCACCTTCAACGTCACGCCGACCCAGGCCGGCGCCTATTTCACCAAGATCCAGTGTTTCTGCTTCACCCAGCAGACGCTGCAGCCCGGTGAGGAAGTGCGCATGCCGGTGATCTATTATGTCGATCCCAAGATATTGCAGGATCCCGACAACAAGGACACGCAGCAGATAACGCTCAGCTACACCTTCTATCCTGTTGAGCAGGGGAAGCAGCCAAGCTAAGCTGACGAGAATAACCGAAAAACAGGGAAGAGGTAGAAACCGTCATGGCAGGCGCCAAGAACCACGATTATCATATCCTTCCGCCCAGCATCTGGCCGCTGTTCGGCTCGATGTCGGCGCTGGTGATGGCGATGGGCGCGATCATGTGGATGCATCCCGACGCGATGCCCGCCGGCGGTGGCTGGATCTTCCTGATCGGTGTGGCCGGTGTCCTCTTCACCATGTTCAGCTGGTGGAGCAATGTGATTGCCGAGGCGCATGCCGGCGATCATACGCCGGTGGTCCAGCTGCATCTGCGCTATGGCATGATCCTGTTCATCGCGTCGGAAGTGATGTTCTTCGTCGGCTGGTTCTGGGCCTTTTTCGACTTCTCCCTCTTCCCCAGCGAACTGGCGCCGATCGAGGGGATGTTCCCCTCCAAGGGCATCGAGGTGATGAACGCGTTCGAGCTGCCCTTGCTCAACACGCTGATCCTGCTCTGCTCGGGCACCACCGTCACCTGGGCGCATCATGCGCTGATCCATGGCGATCGCGAAGGGCTGAAGAAGGGCCTGTGGTGCACGGTGATCCTGGGCGCGCTGTTCAGCTGCATCCAGGCCTATGAATATATGCACGCGCCGTTCCCGTTCGGCGGCTCGCCCTACAGCTCGGCCTTCTACATGGCGACCGGCTTCCATGGCTTCCATGTGCTGGTCGGCACCATCTTCCTGGTGGTGAACCTGATCCGCGCCTATAAGGGCGACTTCACCCCGCGCCAGCATTTCGGCTTTGAAGCGGCCGCCTGGTACTGGCATTTCGTCGACGTGGTGTGGCTGTTCCTGTTCGCCGCCATCTATGTCTGGGGCGGCTGGGGCGCGCCGATCCACGGCGGCTGATGATTCAAGCATGACGGCGAAGGCGACAGGCATGGACCTGCTTGCGGTCTCCGCCCGCGGCCTTTGCCCCCGTTGCAGCGCACCGACCCTGTTCGAAGGGCCGGTGCGTTTTGCGTCGGCCTGTCGCCAGTGCGGGCTGGATTATGGCCAATATAATGTCGGCGACGGGCCGGCGGCTTTCCTGACGCTGATCATCGGCGCGGTCATGGTCGCGCTGGCGCTCACGCTGGAACTGACGGTCCATCCGCCGCTATGGCTGCACCTGCTGCTCTGGGCGCCGCTGACAGCCGGCGCCGTGGTCGGCAGCCTGCGCGTCGCCAAGGGCGCGCTTCTGACGATCGAATATCGCAAAAATGCCCGCGAGGGGCGGGTGGTGGAGAAGAAGGACGCATGAGCGGACGGCGCATCCCGATTTTTCCGACCCTGCTGGTCTGTGTCGCGATCGCCGTCATGATCGCGCTCGGCATCTGGCAGTTGCAGCGCCGGGGCGAGAAGGAAACCATGCTGGCGCTGGCGGCCAGCAATGTATCGCGCCCGGCCGTCGCCTTCCCCAAAATGCCGCCGGTGCCCGACGAACTTCTGTTCCGCCCATCCTCGGTCCATTGCCTGCGCGTCGTCGGCTGGCAGGTGGAGGCCGGGCGCGCCGCCGATGGATCGACCGGCTATCGTCATATCGCCCAATGCACGACCGGCGCCGAAGGGCCCGGCGCGCTGGTCGCGGTCGGCGTCGGCCAGAAGCCGGATGACAAGCCGGCCTGGACCGGCGGGCAGGTCGAAGGCTGGATTTCGCAGGAACCCGATCACCGCTCGCTGATCGCGCGGGCAGGGGGCAGGACCATGCCGCTGCGGCCGATGCTGGTCGCGCGCGCCGCACCGCCGGGCCTGAAACCCATGGCGCCGCCCAGCACCGCCGACGTGCCCAACAATCATCTCGCCTATGCGGTGCAATGGTTCATTTTTGCCGCGCTGGCGGCAATAATCTATCTGCTTGTCCTGCGCCGACGCAATGCGGAGCCGCCAAGGCCGTCGTAAAGGCTTGCCCCGGCGCGCGCGCGTCGCTACCGCGCTTTCCCATTATGCAATATGTCAGCACCAGGGGAAGCGCACCGGCGCTCGGTTTTGAAGATGTCACGCTGGCGGGCCTGGCGTCCGACGGTGGGCTTTATGTGCCGGAGAGCTGGCCGCAATTTTCCGCCGCCGATATTCGCGCCCTCGCTGGTCTTTCCTATGTCGAAACCGCCGTGCGCGTCATGGCGCCGTTCGTCGCCGGATCGCTGAGCGAAGAGGAACTGCGCGAGCTTTGCACCGCTGCCTATGGCCGGTTCAGCCATGACGCGGTGACCCCGCTGGTGCAGCTCGACAATCGCCACTGGATGCTGGAGCTGTTCCATGGTCCGACCCTGGCGTTCAAGGATGTCGCGCTCCAGCTGCTCGGCCAGCTGTTCGAGCGCTTCCTGTCGCGCCGCGACGACCATCTGACCATCGTCGGCGCGACTTCGGGCGACACCGGTTCGGCCGCGATCGACGCGGTCGCCGGCCGCGAGAAGGTCGACATCTTCATGCTGCATCCCGAGGGCCGCGTGTCCGACGTGCAGCGGCGCCAGATGACCACGGTGCTGGCGCCCAATGTCTACAACATCGCGATCGATGGCAGCTTCGACGATGCGCAGGCGCTGGTGAAGCGCATGTTCAACGATGCGGATTTCAAGAAGCGTTTCAACCTGTCGGCGGTGAACAGCATCAACTGGGCGCGGCTGATGGCGCAGGTCGTCTATTATTTCTACGCCGCCGTGCGGCTGGGCGCGCCCGATCGCCCGATCGCCTTCTCGGTGCCGACCGGCAATTTCGGCGATGTCTTCGCCGGCTATGTCGCGTCGAAAATGGGCCTGCCGGTCGCCAGGCTGGTGGTCGCCACCAACGTCAACGACATATTGCACCGCGCCCTGTCCGAAGGCGACTATAGCCAGGGCCAGGTCGTGCCGACCGCGACGCCCAGCATGGACATTCAGGTCAGCTCCAATTTCGAGCGGCTGCTGTTCGATGCCGGCGGCCGGGATGGCGTTGCGCTCGCCCAGCAGATGCAGGGTTTCGAGGCGAGCAAGGCGATGCGCCTTACCAATGCCCAGCGCGAGGGCGCGGCGAACCTGTTCACCTCCGCCCGGATCGATGCCGACGGCATGACCATGGCGATGCGCTGGGCGTTCGACGCCGCCGGCCAGGTGATCGACCCGCACAGCGCCATTGGCCTCGCCGCCGCGCGCGAGGCGGACATCGACCCGTCGATCCCGGTGGTGACGCTGGCGACTGCCCATGCCGCCAAGTTCCGCGACGCGGTGGAACGGGCGACCGGCACGCGGCCGCCGCTGCCCGCGCGGGTCGGCGACCTGTTCGCGCGCGAGGAAAGCTATGCCAAGCTGCCCGGCACGTTCGAGGCGGTGACCGCCTATGTCGCGGAGCGGGCGACGCCGCGCGGCTGATCGCGGGTTGATCCCCTCTCGACAGGAGCGGCGCAAGAGACGATGAGGCCGAAATGGAACTCAAGACTCTCATCGGCGAACCCTGGTCCGACTATGGCCTGATCGACTCAGGTAACGGCCGCAAGCTCGAACGCTATGGCCGTTTCCGCTTCATCCGCCCCGAACCGCAGGCGATGTGGGCGCCGGCGACCGAGGATTGGCGCGCCGACGGCGAATTCATCCCCGGCTCTGACGAGGATGGCGGCGGCCGCTGGTATTATGACAAGCCGGTCCCGGCCGAAGGCTGGCCGCTGCACTGGAAGGAAGTGACCTTCCAGTCGAGCTGCACCCCCTTCCGCCATCTCGGTTTCTTCCCCGACATGGCGCCGGTGTGGGATTTCATGCGCGCCAGCACGGCCGACAAGCCCGAGGCTGAGGTGATGAACCTGTTCGGCTATACCGGCGTCGGCACGCTGGGCATGTCGGCGGCCGGCGCGCGCATGGTCCATGTCGATGCGTCGAAGAAATCGGTGGCGCAGGCGCGGGCCAATGCCGACCTTTCCGGCATGGGCGACCGGCCGATCCGCTGGATCGTCGAGGATGCGGCCAAGTTCGTCGCGCGCGAAGTGCGGCGCGGCCGCCGCTATGACGGCATATTGCTCGACCCGCCCAAATATGGCCGTGGCCCCGATGGCGAAGTCTGGCGGCTGGAGGAGGATTTGCCGGGCCTGATCGCCAATTGCCGCCAGTTGCTGGACGCGGACAGCCGCTTCCTGTTCCTCACCGTCTATGCGGTGCGCATGTCCGCGCTGGCGATCGGCGAATTGCTGCGCCAGGCCTTTGCCGACCTGCCCGGCGAGGTCGAGGCCGGCGAACTGACCGTGCGCGAGGAAGCCCGCGGCCTGCTGCTCCCCACCGCCATCTGGGCGCGCTGGAAGCGGTAAACGGAAGGGCGACGCCTGAAAGTCCTCTCCCGCCTGCGGGAGAGGGTTGGGTGGGGGCTTTTCTAAGACGACCCTCATGATAGGCTCTGCCGATGCCCAGCATCGGCCCGACCAGTCCCAACGCTTCACGTCTGCGGCGCAACGCAACCGAATGTGAGCAACGGCTATGGGCCGTCCTGCGCAATCGCCATCTTGAAGGCTTCAAGTTCCGGCGCCAGGCGACGGTCGGGCCGTTTGTAGTGGATTTCCTCTGCGCCGAATGTCGCTTCATCGTCGAAATCGATGGCGGGCAGCATGATGAGCGAACAGATGCGTCGCGCACGGCGCAACTGCAATCGGCGGGCTATGTGATCCACCGGTTCTGGAATCATGATGTGGTCGAGAATTTCGACGGCGTGGTGGAGCGGATCAGGCTGGAGCTGCTTGCCGTTCGAGAGACGTAAGCAAGAAGACCCTCACCCAACCCTCTCCCGCCTGCGGGAGAGGGCTATTACGCGCGTCGCCTTACTTCCCGACCCTGATTTCGAACAGCTTGGGCCAGTTCTTGCCGGTGATGAAGACGCGGTCGCTCTTGGCGTCATAGGCGATGCCGTTGGCGACGGCTTCGCTGTCGGTGACGCCGGCCTGCTTGCGCAGCGGGGCGACGTCGATCCAGTCGATCACGCCGCCGCTGCGCGGGTCGATCCGGGCGATCTTCGTGTCGTACCAGACATTGGCCCAGATCTCGCCCTTCACCCATTCCAGCTCGTTCAGCCGATCGACCGCGCGGCCGTTCCAGGTGACGGTGATGCGGCGCTGTTCGCTCAGCGTCTCGGGATCAAGGAAACGCAGTTGCGCGCTGCCGTCGCTCATGATGATCGATCGGCCATCCTGGGTCAGGCCCCAGCCTTCGCCTTCATAGCGAAAGGTGGAGAGCGGTGCGAAATCGTCCAGTTTCCAGACGAAGCCCTGGCGGTGGCGCCAGGTCAGGCTGACCAGCTTGCCGCCCCAGTTGACGATGCCTTCGCCGAAATAGGGCTGCTCGACCAGGCGGCGCTGCTCGACCTTGCCGGTCTTGAGCGCGACCTTGCGGATCTCCGACTGGCCTTCGAGGCCGGTGCTCTCATAGAGCGCGCCGTCGAGGTAGAAGAGACCCTCGGTGAAGGCCGCCGGGTCATGCGGATAAGCCTTGACCAAAGTCCAGGGCGTTTCCGCCCGCGCCGGCATGGTCAGGGTGAGGGCGCAGGCAAGCGCCAGCAGCCCTTGCCTCATTCGGCGGCCTGCGCGGCGATCGCGGTGGCGAGCCAGGCGGGCAGGGTGGCGGAATCGATTGCCTCCACCCGTTGCAGCTCGATCGAGAGGCCAAGGTCGGGCAGGGCGGCGCGCTGGCGCTTCTCGTCGGCCTGCTCCAGCGGCACCGCGACCAGCCGCCGGTTCACCTTGTTGCGATAATGCATGCGGGCCGTGTTTTCCTGACCGACATAGCAGCCCTTGTCATAATCGACGCCGTGCAACTCCTCGGCATTGGTTTCCAGCCACAGCGTCTGGTCCTGCCCCAGTTCCGCTGCGCCCTCGAACACACCGAGCGACAGCCGATGCGCGCGGAACGCGGCGGAGGCGTCGCCATCGCTCGCCGGCGCCAGCCAGCGGGCGCCAAGCTCGGGCAGGCGCGGGTCGCGGGGTTTGTCGGCCGCATCGATCGCCCAATGCACCGCGAGCGACTCATCGCGCGCGATCACCACCTTGCGCCGCAGCCGGTATATGGTCAGCCGCTTCGCCAGTGCGTCGGCCTGCGCCCCCTCGCAGTCGATCAATATATCGCCGTCGTCGCCCCACAGGATGAAGTCGAACAGCGCCTTGCCCTGCGGCGTCAGCAGCGCGGTCCAGCGCGCTTCGCCGTCTTTCAGCGTCAGCACGTCGCGGGTCAGCAGCCCCTGCAGGAAGGGACGCGCCTCTTCGCCGGAAATGCGCAGCACCGCGCGGTCGGTAAGGGTGGTATCGGTCATCGGCTTTAGGTAGGACGGCGGCACGACTTCGCCAAGCGGTTCGCGCGAACAGCAGACAGGAATATCGCCATGACCCAGACCTTCGACATGATCCTCAAGAACGGCACCGTCCATACGCCGGGCGGCGCGGAGCAGGTGGATGTGGGCGTGCGCGGCGGCAAGATCGTCGCCATCGGCACCAGCCTGGGCGATGCGGGCGAAGTGATCGACTGCACCGGCCTCGACGTGCTGCCCGGCTGCATCGACAGCCAGGTCCATTTCCGCGAGCCGGGGCTGGAATATAAGGAGGATCTGGAATCGGGCAGCCGCGCTGCGGTGCTGGGCGGCGTCACCGCCGTGTTCGAAATGCCCAACACCAATCCCAATACCGACACCGCCGAGCGGGTGCATGACAAGCTGAAGCGCGCCCATCACCGCATGTGGTGCGACCATGCCTTCTATGTCGGCGCGACGGCGGAAAATGCCGAGCAGTTGAAGGAACTGGAGCGCATTCCCGGCACCTCGGGCGTCAAGATCTTCATGGGCGCATCGACCGGCAGCCTGCTGGTGGATGATGACAATGCGCTGGCCCGCGTGCTGGCGTCGGGCACCCGCCGCGTCGCCATCCATGCCGAGGACGAGACGCGCATGAACGCGCGCAAGGATTATCGGGTCGAGGGCGATCCATCCTCCCATCCCGTCTGGCGCGACGATGAAAGCGCGATGATCGCGACGAAGCGGATCATCGCGCTCGCCCGCAAGGCGCGTCGCCGCATCCACATCCTGCACGTCACCACCCCGGCGGAGCTGGAATATATCGGCCAGAACAAGGATGTCGCGACCTGCGAAGTCACGCCGCAGCATCTGACGCTGGCCGGGGAGGACGCCTATCCGCGGCTGGGCACCTATGCCCAGATGAACCCGCCGATCCGCAGCGCGGCGCATCGCGACGGCCTGTGGTTCTGGCTCAATCAGGGCGTGCCCGACGTGCTGGGCAGCGACCATGCGCCGCACACGATCGAGGAAAAGGCGAAGGTCTATCCCGCCTCGCCCAGCGGCATGCCGGGTGTGCAGACGCTGGTGCCGCTGCTGCTCAACCATGTCGCCGAAGGGCGGCTGACGCTGCGCCGCTTCATCGAACTGACGTCTTCGGGGCCGCAGCGCGTGTTCGGCCTCACCTGCAAGGGCCGCATCGCGCTCGGCTATGACGCCGACTTCACCGTGGTCGACCTCAAGAAGAAGTGGACCGTCGGCAAGGCATGGCTCGCCTCGCGCTGCGACTGGTCGCCGTTCGACGGCATGGACCTGACCGGCAAGGCGATCGGCACCATCATCCGCGGCAACCGCGTGATGTGGGAAGACAGCCTCGCCAATCAGGCGGTCGGCGAGCCGGTCCGGTTCGAGGCGACCGAGTTCAACTGACCGGGGTCAGGCCGTCGCCAGCCGGTTGCGGCGGGCGGCGGCATAGCTGTCGCTGGCGAAGAGGATGAGGCCCAGCCAGATCAAGCCGAAGCTCAGCATCTGGCCCTGGCTCAGCGTCTCGCCCAGCAGCACCACGCCGCACAGGAATTGCAGCGTCGGCGCCAGATATTGCAGCAGCCCCAGCGTCGCCAGCGGCAGGCGCTGGGCGGCGGTGGCGAACAGCACCAGCGGCACGGTGGTGACGCCGCCGGCCAGGATCAGCAGGCCGGTGGTCGGCACGTCCTGGCCAAAGCTGATGCCGCCATGGCCCGACAGCCAGATCAGGTAGCCGATCGCCGGCGCGACCAGCAGCAGCGTTTCGACGCCGAGGCCCGTCATCGGCGCGACCGGGGTGAGCTTGCGGATCAGGCCGTAGAGGGCGAAGCTGATCGCCAGCGCCAGGCTGATCCACAAGGTGGTGAGCGCGGCGGCGGCGAGGATGGCGACGCCGATCGCGGCGATCGCGATCGCCAGCATCTGTCCGCGCCGCAGCCTTTCCTTGAGTATCACGACGCCCAGGCCCACGCTGACCAGCGGGTTGAGGAAATAGCCCAGGCTGCAGGCGACGACATGGCCGTCATTGACCGCCCAGACATAGACCAGCCAGTTGATCGCGATCATCACCGCCGATGCCATCAGCGGCAGGACCAGCCGGGGCGTGCGCAATGCCGCGACGAAGGCGGCCAGCCCCTTGCGCGCGGCCAGCAGCACCAGGATCAGGATGACCGACCAGATCACCCGCTGGGTCACGATCTCGATCGGGTCGACATGATGCAGCAGGCGGAAGAAGAGCGGCAGCATGCCCCAGATGCTGTAGGTGCCGATCGCGGCGATGACGCCCTTGCGGGCTTCGCTTTCCGCTATGGTCACAGGATGCCGCCGCCCAGGAACAGCCGCAGCGCGCCGAAGGCGGCGACGATCAGGCAGAAATTCTGCCCGCCCTTTTTCGACGACATCAGGCCGATGAAGGCGCCGAACAGGGCCATCGGCACCAGCAGCCAGTTGAGCGCGCCGAGCAGCGGAAACACCGCCGGGATCATCAGGACGAGGGTGACAAGACCGATCAGGGCTGACAGAAGGTTGAGCATAGTCCGACTGATGGCGGCTTTGCTGTCCCGGAACAAGACAAGCGACCATGCCACCCGGCAGAAACTGGCCCTGCGATGGGGTAGGGGCGTCTATGCACCCTGAATGCGAACGGAAAGTCCCGCTATCCGTTCTATGTGCCGGGTTATGAAGGAGCGAGGCGGATGGCGATTTCCCGACAAGTTGGTGCGATGGCGTTGCTGCTGGCGCTCGCGGCCTGTGGCAAGGGCGGCAAGGACGGCAATCTTGCCGCGCTGGACGACCAGTTGACCAACAATGCCGCCGACCCGGCGGTCAAGGACGCGCTGGCCGATGATATCGTCGTCGATCCCAATCTGGTCGGCCAGTCGAACCGCAATGCCGTGCGCAGCGCCGATCGTGCCGCCAATGGCGCACTGCCGGTGCTGGGCGGCGACGCCGGCAAGGCACAGGCGGAAGCGGCCAAGCTGGTCGGTGGCAAGCTGCTCTCCGCGCCCGCACCGGTCAGCGGTCCGATCAAGAACAGTCCGATGACGCTGGGCGGGCTGGCCCGCGAACAGGCGCAACTGGGCGGTGGCGGCAATGCCGGCTGTGCCAAGAAGCTGGTCTATGGCATGCAATGGGCCAGCCGCATGCCCGATCCCTTCACCCTCTATCCCGGCGCGCAACTGACCGAGGCGGCGGGTGCGGAGAAGGATGGCTGCACCCTGCGCGCGGCGAGCTTCGTGACGGCGGTGCCCAAGCAGGGCGTGATCGATTATTATTATACCCAGGCCCGCCGCGCCGGCTTCGATGCGGAACATCGCATCGTCGAGGGCGACAATGTGCTGGGCGGCACGCGCAAGGCCGATGGCAGCGCCTATTTCATCGTCTTCACCAATGCGCCGGGCGGCAGGACGGGCGTCGACATCATCGCCGATCACGGTCGATAAAAGGGGGGCATAAGGGCAAGGGGACATCGCCCCCTTTTGCTGAACTAGGGCGCTTTGTTTCCAATACGGAAACGATCTGTCGTCCTTTTGCCGGCTACAAGCCCGACCCGTGCATCGCTACATCCCCTGCAACAACAGGTGGGATCAAGGCGATGCAACACTCCGTCTTCAACCGGGCCGATACGGCCAATGACAATGTCGGCGAACCCTTTGACGCGCAGGAGCGCCAGGTGCTCTGGCTGGCCGATAGCGATCCGGCCAGTTCCGTGCCTTCGGTCCGTGCGCCGCTCGGCCGGTTGCGCAGCTTCCTGCGCGGCCCGGAGCCGACCTACACCCTGGCCAATCCGCGACTGGAAACGCTGCGCCAGAGCGCGATCATCCTGCGCACCGGCCGGTCGCTGACCGGCGAGGAACTGGACGCGTTCGATGCGGCCGGTTTCTCGCGCGAGCAGCTCGACCTGCTGCGCGTGCTCTACATGACCGGGGATGCCCGGCGGGCGGTGGTCCGTGCGGCCTGATCCTTCCGGCAGCGCATTGCGCCAGCCGCCGATGCAGGCGCTGGAGATGTTGCGCGCATTCCATCTGGCGCATCCGCGCGTCGTCACGCGGCTGGCGCTGTTCTTCCTGATCCTGTTCGTGGAAATCGTCCTGTTCAGCGGCATCAACGGCATGGTCGATGATCTGCTGGTATCCTTCGTGGCGACGGTCGCGGCGTCGCTCTTGTTCCTGCCGATGATGGTCAGCGGCCAGGCGCGGTGATCGCGGATGCCGCGCCCGGCTGGCGCCAGCCGGGCGGAGCGTGTAGCACCGGTCCGACGCGGCAGGAGAGCGGACGGGACGGCGCCATGGATCTGGATGATTTGCGCAGCTTTGCCCAGGTCGTGCGCCATGGCGGCTTCAGCGCGGCGGAGCGTGCCACCGGCGAACGCAAGGCGAAGCTCAGTCGCCGGGTCGCGCGGCTGGAACAGGTGCTGGGCGTCCGCCTGATCGAGCGATCGACCCGCAATCTGCGCGTGACCGATGTCGGCCGCGAAATCTATCGCCAGTGCGAGACGATCGCCGAGGGGATCGACGCCACCCAGGCGATTGCCGCGCGCGCGCGGTCACAGATCAGCGGCAATCTGCGCATCGCCTGCCCGCCGGGGCTGGCCCGCTATCTGCGCACCGATGTCTTCGCCCGGTTCCTGCTGCTCTATCCCGACGTGCATCTGGAAATGCATATCAGCAGCCAGCGGATCGACCTGATCCAGGAGCGGTTTGATGCCGCCTTTCGCGTGGATATCGACACCGTGCATGATCAGGCGTTGACGATGCATCAGCTGGGGCGGCTGGACCGCATCCTGGTGGCCGCGCCGGCGGTGGCAGCGCAGGCCGCGGCAACGACCATCGTCAGCCTTGCCGGCCTGCCGACGTTGAGCGTGGGCGAGCATGTCGAACATGATGAATGGCTGTTGATGAACGGGCAGGGGCGACAGCATGTCGTCGCCCATCATCCCCGATTCTGCAGCAATGATTCAGCGACGGTGCGCGATGCGGCGGTGGCCGGGCTGGGCGTGGCGCTGCTGTCGTCAGCGGCCTGTTCGGTCGAGCTGCAACAGGGACGGCTGGTGCATGTCCTGCCCGACTGGCGGACCAGCGAGGGCGTCGTCCATGTCCTCTTCACCGCGCGCACCGGCATGTCGCCGACCCTGCGCGCGTTCATCGACTATGTCGCGGAAAGCTTTCCGTCGCTGACGGGCGGCCCGCTGGCCTGAACGGCCTTCAGCGCAAGCCGGCTTCCTTGGTCAGGCTGTACAGCCCGCCCACGATCAGCCCGAGCGCCAGCATGTGCGCCGAAAATTCGAAAACAATATCAACCATAATCGATCCCCACCGATTGGAAGCGATCCTTCTGCGACCATGCGCCTAACAAGCCGTTAATGCTGATGGGAAAGAAGGGGCGTGCTTGACGCTGTTCTGCGCCGACCATAGCATTCCGTCCCGCGCAGGCATGGTGTTGGGAGGCATGTTTCCATGGAGGATATCGCCCAGGAACGTGGCCCCGGCTATCGTTATTCGCGGCGTGCCACTCTGCCGTTGATCCGGCAATTGTCGGTCGTGCCCAACTGGCGCAACGCGCTGCTGCTGGCGCTGCAATGGGCGGTGATGATCGCCGCCTGCGTGATCGCGATCCGGGCCGATCGCTGGCCGGCCTATCTGATCGCCGGCATCGTCATCGGCACGCGGATTCAGGTTCTGGCGGTGATGATGCATGAGGCCTGTCACGGGATGCTGTTCAGCAACCGGCGCGTCAACGACCTGATCGGCGACCTGTTCGTTGCCTATCCGCTGGCGCTGAGCATCGATCTCTACCGTGTCGCCCATATGGTGCATCATCGCCATACCAACACGATGCGCGACTATGATTATCGGGTGCAGCGCAAGGATGCCGACCAGCATTTCCCGAAAAGCGGGCGCGCCATGGTCGTGCTGCTGCTGCGCAGCCTGTCCGGCCTGAACTATTATCGGGCGGCGCGGGCGGCACGAATCTGGTCGCCCTTGTCCAACTTTCACAATCCGATGCGCTTCGGCTTCGATTTCCGGCTGGCGCTGCGCGTCCGCTACATCGTCTGGGCGGTGCTGGTCTATGGCGCGATCCTGTGGTCGCCCTGGCGCTGGCAGATATTGGGGCTGTTCATGATTCCCCAGTTCATCTGGGCCAATGTGTTCAACCGGTTGCGGGCGATGGCGGAGCATAATGGCGTCACGGGCGAGACGGAAATACGCGGCACGCGCACCGTTATCCCGACCCTGATCGACCGGATACTGATTGGGCCGCTCAATGTCAGCTATCATCTGGAACATCATCTGTTCCCGTCGGTGCCCTGGCATAATCTGCGCCGGTTGCACCGGCATCTGATGGCATCCGATCCGCGCTATGCGCGCGATGCGCACGTTACGCAGGGCTATTGGGGGGTGATCCGGGAACTGATGCCGCCGCCCGCGGTCAGTGGTCCCGATCGGCAGCAGGTTCCGGTCGAGGCGAATCCGTAACCCGAAGGGGCGCACGGATCAGGGAATGACCAGTTCCATGCCCGCCTTCACCCGGTTGAGCGCCAGATAGCTGTGATAGCTGGCGACTGATTCATTTTCCGCGAACAGGCGGCGGGTGATCGCTTCATAACTGCGCATGTCGGGCGCGACGATCAGCATGATGAAGCTGCGGCCGCCGGTGACATAATAGCATTGCTGCACTTCGGGCGCGTCGCGGAACAATTGCTTGGCCTTGTCGACGCGCGCCGCCTTTTCATCGACCAGATTGACCTCGACGATCGATGTGACGCCCAGGCCCACCTGATCGGGATCGACGATCGCGACATTGCGCACGATCACGCCGCTGCGCTCCATCGCGGCGATGCGGCGCTGCACGGCGGCGGTCGACAGGTTGACCGCCTCGGCAATTGCGCGCTGGGGCATGCGGGTGTCGCGCTGGATCAGGCGCAGAATCGCCCGGTCGAAATGGTCGATCTTGGTGGTCTGGCTCATGAAATGAGTAATTGTTGCATTTGACCCGCCAATCAAGAGCGCCTTTCTCGCATCAATGATGATATTTCCCGTCACCTGAATTTTCGACAGGCGGAATGCGAGCATGAACCAGTCACGAGCATCCGGCGCGATCCTGGCCGGCATCTTTTGCGGCATGGGGGCGGGGGCGCTCTGGGGCCTCGTCTTCCTGGCGCCGGAGATCGTGCCGGGCTTCAGTCCGCTTGAACAGGCGATCGGTCGCTATCTGGCCTATGGGCTGATGTCCGTGCTGCTGGTTGCACCGCGCTGGCGGGCGATCCGGCCGCTGCTGACGCCGCGCATATTGTGGGCGCTGGCTTGGCTCGCGCTGGCCGGCAACCTCTTTTATTATGTGCTGCTGGTGAGTGCGGTGCAGATGGGGGGCATTGCCATGACCTCACTGGTGGTCGGCTTCCTGCCGGTGGCGGTGACCATCGTCGGCAGCCGGCAGGCGGGCGCGGTGCCGCTGCGGCATCTGGCGCCGTCGCTGCTGCTCTGTGTCGCGGGCGCCCTGTGCATCGGCTGGCAGGCGATCGTCATGCCCGAGGGCGGCGCGGTGGCGACGCGGATCATCGGCTTTGCCTGCGCGGTTGGCGCGCTCATCTCCTGGACCGCCTTTGCGATCGGCAATGCCCATTGGCTGCGGCGGATGGACGGTATCACGTCGCAGGACTGGAATTTCCTGATCGGGCTGGCCACCGGGGCGCAGGCGCTGCTGTTCCTGCCGCTGGTGCCATGGCTGGGCAGCGGCATGCATGATGCGGCCGGCTGGATTCGCCTTGCGACTGTCGCTTTCGCTGTCGCGCTTTTCGCGTCGATCGTCGGCAATGCACTGTGGAATCGCATGACCCGGCTGCTGCCACTGACCATGGTGGGGCAGATGATCCTGTTCGAAACCGGCTTTGCGCTGCTCTATGGTTTCATCTGGGAAGCGCGCCTGCCCACCGCGCTGGAGGGGACGGCGTTCCTTCTGGTGATCCTGTCGGTGCTGAGCTGTATCGCCGCCCATCGCCGTCCGATCCCGGCAAAGGCCAGCATCGCCGCCTGAATGCGTCCTTTCCCCTTTGGCGGAATCGCGATAGGGCGACAATCATGACCAATATCTTCCTTGTTATGGGCGGCGGCGCGGTTGGCGCGGCGCTGCGCTATCTGCTGGGGCGGTTCGCCGGGCAGATGGCGCCCGGCGCGGCCTGGCCCTGGGGCACTTTTGCCGCCAATCTGATCGGCGGTTTCGCCATGGGGCTGCTCGCCGGATGGCTGGCGCGTGGCAGCACGGCGTCGGGCGAACCGATGCGGCTGCTGCTCGGCGTTGGCGTGCTGGGCGGCTTCACCACCTTTTCCTCCTTCAGCCTGGAGACGATGCTGATGATCGAGCGCGGCCAGATCGGCCTGGCGCTTGGCTATGCGCTCTTCTCGCTGGTCGGCGCAGTGGCCGCGCTGGCGCTGGGTCTTACGGTTATGCGGAGTGTTGCGGCATGAAGGGGCGTCCTCCCGGCAAATCCGGCGGTCCGGCACGGGGCGGCAAGCCCGGCGGTAGCAGCGCGAAACCCGGTGGCCGCAGCGGCGCGCCCGGTCGCGCCCGTGGCGGCGCCAAGGCGGCAAGCGCGCGCAAGCAGGATGGCGACCGGCCGTTCAAGCCCGGTATCAAGTCAGGGGCCAAGCCCCGCACAAAGGCCCCCGTCGCCAAGGCAGCGGCACCGGCCCCGGCGGTCGCGGCCAAGCCCAATCCGGCCAAGGGCGTCAGCCTGGACGTGCGGCAATATCGGGTGCAGGCCGATGACGATGGCATCCGCCTCGACCGCTGGTTCCAGCGGCATTTGCCCGATGTCGGCTTCAACATCGTGTCGCGCTGGTCGCGCACGGGCCAGCTGCGCGTCGATGGCGCGCGGGCTGCACCCGGCGACCGCATCGCCGAAGGCCAGATGATCCGCGTGCCGCCGGCCGAGCCCAAGGTGGCGGCGGCCGACAAGCCCAAGCGCGTCCGCGTCATCGACCTGACCGAGGACGAGATCGCCTATGTCCAGGACATGGTGATCCACCGCGACAAGCAGGCGATCGTCATCAACAAGCCGCCCGGCCTCGCCACCCAGGGCGGGACCAAGACCGACGAGCATGTCGACCGGCTGCTCGACGGGCTGATCTTCGACGCGGAATCCCGGCCCAAGCTGGTCCATCGCCTCGACAAGGACACGTCGGGCGCGCTGCTGCTCGCCCGCTCCAGCCGTTCGGCCGCGCATTTCGCCAAGGCCTTTTCCAGCCGCACCGCGCGGAAAGTCTATTGGGCGATCGTCATCGGCGTGCCGAGCATCGACGATGGCATGATCGAACTGCCGATCACCAAGCAGCCGGGCACCGGCGGCGAGAAGATGCATGTGGACGAGGAAGAGGGCCTGCCCGCCCGCACCCGCTATCGCGTGATCGAGCGCGCCGGCAATCGTGCCGCCTGGGTCGAGTTGCAGCCCTATACCGGCCGCACCCACCAGTTGCGCGTCCATATGGCGGCGATCGGCCATCCGCTGGTCGGCGACGGCAAATATGGCGGCAAGGACAGTTTCCTGTCCGGATCGATCAGCCGCAAGATGCACCTCCATGCCCGCCGCATCCGCGTCGACCATCCCGATGGCGGCCGCATCGACATGAAGGCGGAACTGCCCGAACATTTCCTCAACAGCCTGATTGCGCTGGGCTTCGACCTGTCGCTCGGCGATATGCCGCTGGATGACGAGATCGACCGGACGCCGACCCGCGAGGACGAGAAGAAGGCGGCCCGCGCCCATGCCAAGCAGATCCGCAAGGGCAGGCGCGGCGAGCGGCGCGGTCGCGGCGAGAAATAAGGGGCGGGGGCATGAGCAACCGCCTTGCCGTCTTCGATTGCGACGGCACGCTGGTCGATAGCCAGCACAGCATCTGCACCGCGATGGCCCATGCCTTCGAGGGCGAGAAGCTGGCACCGCCCGACCGGCTGGCGATCCTGTCGATCGTCGGCCTGTCGCTGCCCCATGCGATGGCCCGGCTGCTGCCCGATGCGGAGCCGGACTATCATCAGTTGCTGACCGATCGCTACAAGGCGGCCTTCCACGCCCTGCGCAGCGCCAATGCCGTGTCCGAACCGCTCTATCCCGGCATGGCCGACCTGGTGCGGGCACTGGACGGCGATGGCTGGCTGCTGGGTGTCGCCACCGGCAAGTCCGATCGCGGCCTCAACCTGTGTCTTGCCCATCATGATCTGGCCCATCATTTCGTGACTCTGCAGACCGCCGATCGCCACCCGTCCAAGCCGCACCCTTCGATGCTGTTGCAGGCGATGGCGGAGGCGGGCGCGGTGCCCGAAACCACGGTGATGATCGGCGATACCCATTTCGACATCGACATGGGGCTGGCCGCCGGCACCCGCGCGATCGGCGTCGGCTGGGGCTATCATGCGCCGGCCGAACTGGTGCAGGCCGGCGCCCATGCGGTGGCGATGGACAGCGACGAGTTGCGCCGCCATATCGACGCGCCATGAACGACATGCCTCCCATCCCGCCGGTCGATCCGGAGAAGATCGCGCGCCAGCGCCATTTCGCGCTTGGCCTGTTCCGCCTGTCGGGCGCCTTCCTCGTCATGTTCGGTTTCCTGGCGATCATGCAGCGCTTTTCCTGGGTGCAGGGCGACAAGGCCAAGGCGTTCGGCCTGATCATGGTCGTCGCCGGCCTGTTCCAGTTCATCATCGTGCCGCGCCTGATGCTGGCCCTGTTCAAGCGGAGCCGCCCGTGAAGCGTTTCTACAAGGATGTGACGGTCGAGCCGGTCGATGCCGGTTTCGCGATCCGGCTGGATGGCCGCCCGGTGCGCACGCCGGCCCGCGCCGAACTGGCGCTGCCCAATGCGGTGCTGGCAGAGGCAGTGGCGCAGGAATGGCGCGATCAGGGCGAGACGGTCGATCCGGCGACGATGGCCTTTACCGGCCTTGCCAATGCCGCGATCGACCATATCGCCGGCAACCGCGCGAAATTCGCGGCCGACATCGCCGAATATGGCGGCACCGACATGCTCTGCTATCGGGCCGAGGGGCCGGAGGCGTTCGTCGCGCGTCAGGCCGCCGCCTGGGATCCGCTGCTCGACTGGGCGCGCGCCCGCTACGACGTCGCCTTCGTCACCACCCAGGGCATCATCCATGTCGCCCAACCGGACCAGACGCTGGAACGGCTGGCGGCGGCGGTGGACGGACTGGATCCCTTCACCCTGGCCGGCCTGTCGCGGCTGGTGACCTTGAGCGGCTCGCTGGTCTGCGGCCTGGCAGTGCTGGAAGAGGCCTTCGACGTGGATGCCGTATGGGAAGCGGCCGAGATCGACGAGCGCTGGCAGGCCGAACAATGGGGCGAGGATGCCGAAGCGCTGGCCCGTTCGGCGCGCCGCGCGGGCGAGTTTGCCGTGGGTCGAGCCTTTTGCGGGATGGCACGAGCCTAGGGGGCTGGGAACGGGACCGCTCGTTCGTTCATTCTTGTGTTGGCGGATGCCCTGATTGCATCCGCCACATTGGATCAACGACCAGGGAGACCCTGACCTTGCAGTCCCGCCTTTTGGTTCCTGCCTTTCTTGCCCTTTCCACCCTTGCCGCACCGGCCCTGGCACAGGATGCCCCGGCAGCCAGCGCTGCCCCCGCCGCCGGCCAGATGACCCCCGAACAGATCAACGCCTTCAACCAGGCGGTGACCGATTTCACCGCCGGCCAGACCGCGCTGCAGGCGGGCGACAATGCCACCGCCGCGACCAAATATGAGGCGGCGATGCCCGCCATCCGCACCGCGGTGGAGGTCGACCCCGCCAAGATCGACAATGTCAATTTCCTCGCCAACGCGCTTTATGCCGATGCCGCTGCCCAGGGAGCGCTCGGCAAGATGGACAAGGTGATCGCGCTTTATGGCGAATCCCTGCCGCACTGGCGCAAGGTGGTGGAGGCCAAGCCCGCCGATGCCACCAGCCGCAACATCCTGGCCGGTATCCTGATCCAGCTGGGCAACCAGAAGCTGGGCGCGCAGGACAAGGCCGGCTCCGCGCCGCTTTATCAGGAAGCGCTGGGCCTGGCCCGCAAGTCGGCGGCGGCCAATGCGGCCGATCCGGTGACGAAGAATATCCTGCTGTCGGCGCTGATCGGCGCCAGCCAGGCGACCGACGATGCCGCGCTCAAGACCGAAGCGGCAACGATGAGCAAGGCGATGCTGGCCGACGGTTCGGTCGATGCGTCGAACAAGCCTGCCGCTCAGGCGCTGAGCGGCGTCAAGGCCGGCTGAGCATGAAGAGGCCTCGCCCGGTGATCCGGGCGGGGCCTTTGCCGGTCAGGCTTCGACCATGCCGTTAATCTTGTTGGCATAGACCATGCGGCCCGGCCCCAGCATGCCCAAGACCTGCGGCACCATGTGGCGGGCGAGCGCGAAACAGCCCTCGCTGCGGCCGCACTTGCCCCAGGCGGCGACATGGTCCTCGCTGACATAGTCGGCGCCATGGATGACGATGGCGCGCATTTCGGCATTGTTGTTCTGCGGATCGAGCCCCGCCAGCCGCATCGACCGGCCATGCTGGCCATCATAGACGGTCAGCGTCTTGTAGGCGCCCGACGAACTGGCGAGCGAATTGGGCTCGTTGGAAAAGCTCTGCAGCCAGCCCGAATGGCCCGGATCGGACCCGCGGCCGTGCGACACCAGATAGCTGTTGGCCTGGCCACCGATCAGGTCGACGATATGGAAGCGAAATTCCTTCGACGGCGCGTTGAAGTCGGCGATGGCGATGCGGTCGCGCAGGGTAAAGTCGCGTGCATGCTGGTCGAGTGCGGCCTTGGCCTCCTCCAGCAGCAGCGCATAGGGCTTGCGCGAAAAAATCGGTGCGGCAGATGGAGTCGCGGGAACCGGAGGACGGTTCGCGGGTTCAGGCGCTACCGGAAGTGCGGCCTTGCCAACACTGTCGGTCAAAAACGAGAAGGCGAGCCCGCTTAAAGCGAACTTCGTGAATTTGCGGCGATCCATATGCCGTCTATAACAAATCAACGCCCCCGCTCCAAGACGGGGGCGCCCTTCGTCACAGGCTGCTATTGCCCGCTTCGTCCGCTCCCTGGCTCCCCTCGCCGTTTTCGCGCAGGCGCGAGGTCATGCCGCTGGCTTCGGCATCATCCAGAATCTGCTGCTGTTCCGACACGGACGGCGGCGGTGCCGGAGTCGGGGTGACGACATTTTCCGGCTCGGGCGGCAGCGCTTCCGGCTCGTTCACGATGACATTCTCGACCGGCGGTTCGACCAGATTATTGGTCGCCGGGGCTTCCTCTTCCTTCTGGCCGCAGGCGGCAAGCAGCAGCGCACCCGACAGGGCGGCGAAGGTCAGGGGGCGGGCAAAATGGCGCATGGGGATCAGTCCTTGGCTACGGGGGCGGTCGAATTGACCGCAGTGGGGTCGACGCGGCGGCTGGAGGCCTCGATCTTCTGGGCCAGCAGCTTGTCCCAGTCATAGGGATCGGCGCGGAAGTTCATGGTGCCGTTGCTGCTGGCAAAGGCGGTCCAGTAGAGCAGATAGACCGCGACCTGCGAGGGCAGCGATACGCGCTGGGTCTTGTTGGTGTCGATCAGGCTCTGGATCTGGCCCGACAGGCTGGGATCGCTCGCAACCATCAGTTCGGCCAGCGATACCGGCTTTTCCAGGCGGATGCAGCCATGGCTGGCGAGCCGGTCATAGCTGGAGAATTTCCCGCGCGAAGGCGTGTCGTGCAGATAGACGGCGAAGGGATTGTTGAAATCGAATTTCAGCCGGCCGAGCGCGCTGTTGGGACCGGCGGGCTGGACGATGCGCTCGCCGCCCTCGGGCGTCTTCACGATCTTGTAGCCCTGCTTGGCCAGGGTTGCGCGGCCCTTGGGGAACAGTTCCTTCCTGGCGATCGACATCGGCACGTTCCAGGGCGGATTGACCACGATGGAATGGATGTTCGACGACAGCATCGGTGTCTGGTTAGTCGGGCTGCCGGTGACGGCGCGCATCGAGGTGACGGGTTCGTCGCCCTGGAACACGGTCAGCACGGCGGCGGCGATGTTCACCTGGACGCGGTTGACCGGCAATTCGCGCGGCATCCAGCGCCAGCGTTCCATATTGGCCATGATCGCGGCGATGCGATCATCCACCGACACGTTGAGCGCGCTCAGGGTGCGCGCGTCGAGCAGGCCGGTGGGGTTGAGGCCATAGCGGCGCTGCGCGCGTTGCAGCGCGGCGGTCAGCGGCTCGGTGCCGGTGACGCTCTTGTCCTCCAGCGCCAGGCGGGCGCGCACGACATCGGCCGAGGCGCCGGCCGACAGGCTGGGCCAGCCGCCGGTGTCGCGGATCTTCTCATAGGTGGCGAGGCCCTTGCGCAGCCCGTCATAGCCCGAATAGGGCGGGGTCAGGCTGGCGGCCCATTGCGGCAGCCGATCCTCGGCAATCGCCTTGGCGAGCGAGGGGCGCGGATCGAAGGCGGCGGGGCGCAGCGCCCAGACCTCCAGAAAATCGGCGGTATCGACCCGGCCGGTGCTGAGCGCGCGACCGCGATCCAGCAATGCGTTCAGCAATTGCTGCCCGTGCATCGGTGCGGTCGGCTTGCTGCGCGCCATCAGCCCTTCGGCCATGCCGCTCTTGAGCCATTCATTCGCCCAGTCATCCTGCGCCTGCGACAGGGCCGGCAGCGGCACGGGCGGGGGCATCACCGCCATCGGCGGGGGCAGCACGACCTGGCCGGCCGGCGGCGCGCTCTGGGTCGGTGTCACGGCCGGCGGCTGGGCTACGGCCGGGATGGCGGTGGCGGCCAGCAGGGGCAGGGCGAGGAAACGGATCAAATCGGGACGGTTCATGCTGGACCAGATAGCGCAAAGCGGCCATCTATCAAATCGCGATAGCGGGAAAAGATCATGCTGCACGTCGTTCACCATCCCGCCTATGTCTCCCCGGCCACAGACGGCCAGCAGGCGCGCTTCGACAAATATGGCCTGGTGATGGACGTGCTGGCCGACAGTGGCGCGCCGATGACCGTTCATGCGCCCGATCCGATGCCCGCGTCCTGGATCGCGGCGGTGCATGATCCCGCCTATGTCGAAGAGGTGCTGGCGCTCGCCGTGCCGCCCGAAAAGGAACGGCGGATCGGCTTTCCGGTAACCGAGCGGGTGATGCGCCGGGCGCTGCTGTCCCCCGGCGGCACCTGGCTGGCGGCGAAGCTGGCGCTGGTCCATGGCTATGCCGCCAATGCCGCCGGGGGCAGCCATCATGCGCTGGCCGACAGCGGCGCGGGCTATTGCGTGTTCAACGATCTGGCGATCGCGGCCAATCGGCTGATCGCGGAGGGGGATGCGAACCGCATCCTGATCCTCGACCTCGATGTGCATCAGGGCGATGGCACGGCGTCGCTGATGGCGGGGCGGGGCGATGTCTTCACCATGTCGATTCATGCGGAGAAGAATTTCCCGGTGCGCAAGGCGCGCTCGAGCCTGGATCTGGGCCTGGCCGACGATACCGGCGATGCGGACTATCTGGCGGCGCTGGGCGAGATGCTGCCGCGGGTGCTGGATGATTTCGCGCCGGACCTGATCCTGTATCAGGCCGGGGTGGACGGTCATGCGGATGATCGGCTGGGCCGGCTGGCGCTCAGCGACGAGGGGCTGGCCGCGCGCGACGGGCTGGTGATGCGTCAGGCGCTGGCGCGCGCCATCCCGGTCGCCAGTTGCATGGGCGGCGGCTATGGCCCGGACCGGATGGCGGTCGCGCGGCGCCATGCCGCCTGCATGTTGCGGATGGCGTCAGTGGAGCGTGCTGTCTGAGGCGCTGGGCTTCGCGGCGCGCCCTTCCATCAGCTTCGCAGCGATCAGCCCGGCCACGCTCAGCGCGACCAGATCGCTCAGCGCTAGATAGAGGCTGTAGCCCCAGGTCGCATGATTGAACACGGCCTGGCCGATGTGCAGCCACAGCACCGTTGCGAGCGCGAACAGGATCGACACCCGCGCCCGGCTGTTGAAGTCGCCGGTGACGAAGCGCAGCGCCAGCGCAATCAGCACACCGGTCGCCAGCGCCAGCAGCAGCCCGCCGATCAGGCTGGAGCCGTCCATCACCGGGAAGCCGCCATTATTGTAGAAGAGCATCGCCACCGGCCCCTTGCCATAAAGGATGGTGCCCTGCGCCGTGGCGGGATCGGGGATGACATAGACGCCGGTGCCGCTGCGGGCCAGCGCCTGCGCCATCGCGGCCTGGAGATTGGCGCTCGCCTGCGGATCGGCACGACTGAGCGCCAGCGCGCTCAGGGGCGTGCCCCAGAAAAGGAAGCCGATGATGAACATGGCGAAACCGCCAAGCAGTCCGCCTAGGATGGTCCGCAGCATCATAGCCTCACTCCCCGTTCCAACGCGCTCCGACAATGGAGGCTGATCTACAAACGCCGGGAAGGCAATGTCTTTCCGTGGACGGGATCAATCCTTTGGACGGGCGGCCTTTTCGACCAGGCCCGACAGGCCTTCGCGCCGGTCCAGTTCGTTCAGCACATCGTCGAAGGGAATGCCGCAATCGGCCAGCAGCACCAGCAGGTGGAAGAGCAGGTCCGCGCTTTCGCCGACCAGTTCGGCCCGATTGTCGGCCATGGCGGCGATCACCGCCTCGACCGCTTCCTCGCCGACCTTCTGGGCGATCTTGCCCCGGCCGCGGGCGGTCAGCTTCGCCACATAGGATGCCGATGGATCGGCCTTCCGTCGCTCGGCGATGGTCTGTTCGAGGGTTTGAAGGGTCGCGCGCATGGGCTGCATCAAGCGTCCCGCGCGCGACCCGTCAAATGAATTTTACTTCTGCTTGCGGCGCGCGAAGAAGACGCGGCCGGCCAGAACGGCGGCGCCCATGCCGAACAGCGCCATCTGTTCGGGCTCAGGCACCGGGGTCGGCGTGCCACCGCTGCTGCCACCCGACGAGGTGCCGCCGCCGCTGGAGCCGCCGCACTTGAACCAGCAGAAGGTGGCGTTGGCGGGGGCGGGGATGGCGAGGCCCATCAGGCTGGCCGAACCCGCTACGAGGAGAAGTTTGCTGATCTGCATAAAAGTCACCCTGTTTCAAAATGGACAAATCGCTTCGAAACGACCCTGCGCCCTGTCTACGCAGTAACCGTGCCAATTTTGCCAAGTGACGTTTTTCTGCGGTTGGCGACCGATGGCCGCCAAAAGCCCCATATGGTTAATGTCAATTAACCCGACATTTTGGCGCTTTTCTGCGCTTTAATGGCCCCGAACGGGGATGCCGGCGCGGGCCAGCGCCTGATGCGCTTCAGCAATAGTATGTTGACCGAAGTGAAATATCGAGGCCGCCAGCACCGCGCTGGCATGGCCTTCGACCACACCCGCGACCAGATGGTCGAGCGTGCCGACGCCGCCGCTGGCGATCACCGGGATCGACACGGCATCGGCGATCATGCGGGTCAGCGCCAGGTCATAGCCCTGCTTGGTGCCGTCGCCATCCATCGAGGTGACGAGCAGTTCCCCTGCGCCAAGCTCCGCCAGGCGCAGCGCATGCTCCAGCGCGTCGATGCCGGTCGGCTTGCGGCCGCCATGGGTGAAGATTTCCCAGCGCCCCTCGCCCACCTTGCGGGCATCGACCGAGCCGACGATGCACTGCGCACCGAAGCGGTCGGCGATGTCGGCCACCAGTTCGGGCCGGGCGACCGCCGCGCTGTTGACCGCCACCTTGTCCGCGCCCGCTAGCAGAAGAGCGCGGGCGTCCTCCGCACTGCGAACGCCGCCGCCGACGGTGACGGGCATGAAGCAGACTTCGGCGGTGCGGCGCACCACGTCCAATATGGTGCCGCGCGCCTCATGAGTTGCGGTGATGTCGAGGAAGCAGAGCTCGTCGGCGCCGGCCGCGTCATAGAGCTTGGCCTGCTCGACCGGATCGCCGGCATCCTTGAGGTCGACGAAATTGACGCCCTTCACCACGCGGCCATTGGCAACGTCGAGGCAGGGAATGACGCGGGTGCGGACGGTCATGACAATTTTCCTTTTTCCGTTCGCCCTGAGCGAAGTCGAAGGGCTCGCCCGAACATAGTGAGGGCCTTCGCTCCGCTCAGGCCTGGGCTTCGACTTCGCTCAGCCCGAACGGTAATATGTTCAAGCCGCCGCCTGCGCGACCGCTAGCGCGGTCTTGAGGTCGAGGCGGCCATCATAGATGGCGCGGCCGGTGATGACGCCTTCGATCCCGTCATCGGCATGGAGGCTGAGGACGCGGATATCCGCGATCCCCGCCACGCCGCCGCTGGCGATCACCGGCATGTCGGTGGCGCGGGCGAGATCGACGGTCGCATCGATATTCACGCCCTTGAGCAGGCCGTCGCGGCCGACATCGGTGAAGAGCAGGCTGGCGACGCCGGCATCCTCGAACCGGCGGGCGAGGTCGATCACCGGCATGTCGCTCTTTTCCGCCCAGCCGTCGGTGGCGACGAAGCCGTCGCGCGCATCGACCGCGACGACGATGCCGCCGGGGAAGTCGCGCGCTGCCGCCTTGACGAAGGCGGGGTCTTTCAGCGCGGCGGTGCCGATCACGATGCGCGATACGCCCAGGTCAAACCAGCGTTCGACCGATTCCCGGTTGCGGATGCCGCCGCCGAGCTGGACATGGCCGGGAAAGGCCTCGACGATGCGTTCGACCGCTTCGGCGTTGACCGCATGGCCGGCAAAGCTGCCATCCAGATCGACGACATGGACATGCTGGGCGCCGGCCGCGGCAAAGATCAGCGCCTGCGCGGCGGGATCGTCGCCATAGATGGTGGCACGGTCCATGTCGCCCTCGGCCAGGCGGACGACCTGGCCGCCTTTGAGGTCGATGGCGGGGAAGACGATCAGGGACATTATCCGATTTCCGTTCGGTTCGAGCTTGTCGAGAACCCACGCGCAACGGTTCTCGACAGGCTCGAACCGAACGGGGGCAGGGGTGGTATCACGGCTTCCAGTCCAGAAAGCGCGCGAGGAAGGACAGGCCGTAGCGCTGGCTCTTTTCCGGGTGGAACTGGCAGCCGATGATGGTGTCGCGCGCGACGGCGGCGACCAGCGGTCCGCCATGGTCGGTGACGGCGGCGATATGGGCCGGGTCGGCGGCCTCATAATGATAGCTGTGCAGGAAATAGGCCTCGCCGGCCTCGATCAGGGGTGGCTCGCCGTTCAGCACCACATCATTCCAGCCCATATGCGGCACCTTGATTGTCGCATCGCCGGGTTCGATCAGGCGCACCGTGCCGGGGATCCAGCCCAGCCCCTCATGCCGTCCGAACTCCTCGCCGGCGTCGGCGAGCAACTGCATGCCGACGCATACGCCCAGAAAGGGGATGCCGCGCTGGTTCACCGCCTCGTTCATGGCGTCGACCATGCCGGGGATCGCGACCAGCGCATCGCGGCAGGCACGGAAGGCGCCGACGCCGGGCAGTACGATGCGGTCGGCCTTCGTCACGACATCGGCATCGGCGGTGATGGTCACATCATCGGCGCCCGCCTTGCGCAGGGCATTGTGGACCGAGTGGAGATTGCCCGCGCCATAGTCGATCAGGGCAATGGTCATGGCAGCAGCGTGTCCAGATTGACGCTGGCGGCGCGCGCCGGGAGGAACTCGATCAGGTCGAAGGATGCCGCGCCGTTGACGACGAAGGGATCGGTCGCTGCCTTTGCCGCGATCTCGTCACGCTCGCCGCGCGCCAGCAGGATGCCGCCGGTGCGCGGTTCGCGCCGGCCGGCGAGCAGCAGCCAGCCATCGGCAATGCCCTGGTCCAGCCAGGCCCGATGATCTGCCAGATGGCCGTCCAGCACATCGATCGGCGCCGTATAGGTCAGCGAAATGATGAACATGGGGTCGGCCTTTCTATGGAAGTGATGCTTAGAGCATGCCCTTGGTCGAGGGGATGGCGTCGGCCTTGCGCGGGTCGATCTCCACCGCCTGGCGCAGCGCGCGGGCCAGGCCCTTGAATGCGCTTTCGACGATATGATGGTTGTTGCTGCCATAGAGCAGCTCGATGTGCAGCGTGATGCCGGCGGCCTGGGCCAGGCTGTGGAAGAAATGCTCCACCATCTCCGTATCCCATTCGCCGATCTTGGTGACGGTGAAGGGCAGCTTGCACACCAGCCAGGGGCGGCCCGAAATGTCGAGCGCGACGCGGCTCAGCGTTTCGTCCATCGGCGAATAGACGCTGCCGTAACGGCTGATGCCGCGCTTGTCGCCCAGCGCCTTGGCCAGCGCCTCGCCGATCGCGATCGCCGTATCCTCGGTGGTGTGATGCTGGTCGACATGCAGGTCGCCGACGGTCTTGACGGTCATGTCGATCAGCGAATGGCGCGACAGCTGCTCGATCATATGGTCGAGGAAACCGATCCCGGTGGAGACGGTGTAAAGACCGGTGCCGTCGAGGTTGACGGTCACGTCGATCTGCGTTTCCGCAGTGTTGCGGTGAATCTCGGCCGTGCGCATGCGCGCCCTATAGCGCGTCGCGCGCGCCATGCAATCTGATGATGTACCTCTCGGGCGGGGGTTGACCGCCGCTTTCGCGTCGTTAGGACATATGCCCCATGAGTGAAGACCTGCCCGACAGCCTGATTCCCTATGACGAAATCGTGCAGGAGGCCCTGCGCGCGGTCGTCGGCCGCGTGCTGGGCGAAGTGCAGCAGACCGGCGGCCTGCCGGGCGCGCATCATTTCTACATCACGTTCAAGACCCATGCCGCCGGGGTGGATATCCCCAAGCATCTGTCGGAACGTTTCCCGGACGAGATGACCATCGTCCTCCAGAACAAGTTCTGGGATCTCAAGGTCAGCGACCGCCATTTCGAGGTCAGCCTGACCTTCAACCAGGTCGCGGCCCATCTGGTCATTCCCTTCAGCGCGATCACCGCCTTCGTCGATCCCGCCGTCAATTTCGCGCTGCAGTTCCAGGTTCAGGCCGACGAAGAGCCCGAACCCCATGACATGGCCGAAAATGACGCGCCGCTGGTCACGACCGAGGATGGCTCCAACGTCGTCACGGTGGATTTCGGCAAGAAGAAGTGAGCCCGGCGGCCGGGATCGGCCGCAGGCTCAGAATTCGTGGCGATAGGAGAAGCACAGCTTCTGGCTCGTCCCGAAACTATTGTCGACATAGCTGATATTGGCGCCGACCGTGTCGCGACGCGTAAGATGGTAGGACAGGCCACCACCCAGCGCCACGCCCGAAAAATCATGGGTGCCTTTGGTCACATTGCCGCCCGCCATCGCGGTCAGCTTTGGCCCCAGCGGCCGCAGCAGAAACAGCCCGGCATAGCCGCTGTTGCTGCTGAGCGCGATCGGCAGGCCATCGCTCTGGTCGATATCGCTGACCGGGCCATGCCCATTGGTATAGGTATAGCCGAAGGGCACGAATATCTGCAATTTGCCGGTCTTCAGCCCGATTTGCGACAGGGGCACGAAGCCGCCGAGCGAATAGCGCGTCTGTTCCACCCCCGAATCGAAATGACTCTTGCCGGCTGAGAAGGTCAGGATCTCGACCGGGAGCAGATAGGATGCGCCGACCGACCAGAGGCCCGATTCCGACACGCGGGCATTGAATTTCAACTTGGGGCCGACCGCGATCGATCCGGACAGCGAAAATTCGTCGGAGGCGCGGGTGATGCCGACCTTGGTCGCGATCTTGGTGGGATCGTCGGACGATTTTTCTTCTTCTGCTGCGTGGACCGGAGCGGTCGTGGCGGCAAGGCAGAGGAGGAGGGCAAGGACGGGACGATCGGACATGCGGCTTTCCTCCTGGATGCCGCGCAGGATATCGGGCCGCGTGCGCCGATCAATTGCGGTAAACCCCGGTAAAGGCGCAGATCCTGCCGCTGCATGACGGCCTGCGGCCTGTCATGGGGATGGGCTGCGGGGATATGCGATATTCGCAAGTTTCGCCTTGGAATTTCCCGCCCCGGCCCTACATCGGAACCAGTTTTGCGATTGATTCTTAACTGGGAGTTCTGAATGTCCGCTACCCGCACCGAAACCGACAGCATTGGCGCCATCGAGGTGCCGGCCGACGCCTATTGGGGCGCCCAGACCCAGCGCAGCATCGAGAATTTCCCCTTCGGCGCGACCGAGCGGATGCCGATCGGTATCGTCCATGCGCAGGCGATCGTGAAGCAGGCGGCGGCGCGGGTGAATGCGAAACATGGCCTGGACGCGAAGATCGTTGCGGGCATCGAGAATGCCGCGCAGCAGATCGTCTCCGGCGCGCTCGACGACCAGTTTCCGCTCGTCATCTGGCAGACCGGCAGCGGCACCCAAACCAACATGAACGTCAATGAGGTGATCGCCGGCTATGCCAATGAGCAGCTGGCCGGCACGCGCGGCGGCAAGAGCCCGGTCCATCCCAACGACCATGTGAACATGAGCCAGTCGTCGAACGACAGCTTCCCGACCGCGCTGCATGTCGCGACCGTGCTGGCGACCCGCGACAAGCTGATCCCGGCGCTGGAAAAGCTGACCGGCGCGCTGACCGCCAAGGCGGAAGGCTGGGGCCATATCGTCAAGATCGGCCGCACCCATACGCAGGATGCGACGCCGCTGACGCTGGGCCAGGAATTTTCCGGCTATGCCGCGCAGCTGGTCAGCAGCAAGGCGCGGATCGAGGGGGCATTGAACGGCAATATCCGCAAGCTGGCGATCGGCGGCACGGCGGTCGGCACCGGTCTCAACGCACCCGATGGCTGGGCGGACGACATGACGGCCGCGATCAGCGACATTGCCGGCACGCCGTTCGAAAGCGCGCCCAACAAGTTCGAGCAGCTGGCCGCCAAGGATGGCCTCGTCTTCTTCTCCGGCGCGCTCAACACGCTGGCGGTGGCGCTGACCAAGATCGCCAACGACATCCGCTTCCTGGGCTCCGGCCCGCGCTCGGGCCTGGGCGAGCTGGACCTGCCCGCCAATGAGCCGGGCAGCTCGATCATGCCGGGCAAGGTCAACCCGACCCAGTGCGAATCGCTGACGATGGTGGCGGCGCAGGTGATCGGCAATCATCAGGCGGTGACCGTCGGCGGCATGCAGGGCCATTTCGAACTCAATGTCTTCATGCCGCTGATCGGCGCCAATGTGCTGCGCTCGATCCATCTGCTCAGCGTCGGCATGGAAAGCTTCGCCGAACGCTGCGTCGAAGGGATGCAGGCCAATGAGGGGCGGATCGCCGAACTGGTCGAGCGCTCGCTGATGCTGGTGACCGCGCTGGCGCCCGAGATCGGCTATGACAATGCCGCGACCATCGCCAAGCATGCGCACAAGAAGGGGCTGACACTCAAGCAGGCCGGCCTCGAACTGGGGCTGGTCGATGAGCCGACCTTCGACCGGCTGGTGCGGCCGGAAAATATGGTCTGATCCAGATCAACTGGCGGAACCGGGGCGGGTGCGATACATTAATCCCCTATGAAGAAAACGCCCGCCCCGACCGCCGCAAAGCTTCCGTCCACCGCGACGCGCGTTCGCAAGTCGAGCCTGTTTCGCAAGGCGGCACGGCTCGGCGCGACGGTGGTGGCCGCACGGGTCGCCGCCGACACGGGCAAGAAGGGCGTGATCGGCCTGATCGCCGGGGCCGGGGCCAAGCGCCTCATCATGCGCTATCCGGTCGGCGCCATGGTCCTCACCGGCGCCTATCTGGCGGGCAAGCTCTATGAGGCCAAGCGCGAGGCGGACCGCAAGATGGCGACCAAGCTGCTGACCGACGCCAGCGCCAAGCCGATCCTGATCGACGAGGCGCGTGCCGCCCGCAAGAAGGCGAGCTAAAGCGCGCCCTGCCATTCCTTGATCGCGTCGATCGGCCAGGCGAGCATCAGCACATTGAGCGTCAGATTGTCGCGGATCACCGCCAGTGCGAGCAATTCGAAGCCGATCGCGATGATGACTGTCAGCCAGACGGGCGCGCGCGATGCGAACAGGAATCCCAGGGCCATCATGCCGATGTCGCTCATCGAATTGAGGATGGAATCGCCCGAATAGCCGAGCGCGATCGTCGCCGTGCGGTAACGGTCGATGATGATCGGTGAATTTTCAAGGATCTCCCACGCCGCCTCGATCGCCACCGCCACCGACAGGCGGATGCCGAGCGGCCTGCGGCGCATCAGCAAATGGGTCGCGCCATAGAAGAGGAAGCCGTGGATGATGTGGCTGAGGCTGTACCAGTCGGACAGATGCTGGCTGTTGCCGCTGTCGATCGGCCCATGCCATAGCGCGATCGTGCCGCAGGTGCAGATCGGCGGGCGCCCCATCAGATAGAGGATCGCCGCAGCCCCCAGCGCGATCAGCAAGGCGAGGATAAAGCCCCGCTGTTTCATTCCTTTACGCGATCGCGCCAAGCCTCTTCTCCCCCAAGCTCTTGCAAAATGCCGTCCACGACGCCACTAGCGGCCATGGCCGACAACATTCCCACCGACACCCCCGATTTCAAGCGCCGCGGCGTTCTCTTTGTCCTGTCCTCGCCCTCGGGCGCCGGCAAGTCGACGATTGCACGCAAATTGCTGGCCTGCGAACCGGACCTGTCGATGTCGGTGTCGGCGACGACGCGGACGATCCGGCCGGGCGAAGTCGATGGCAAGGATTATCATTTCGTCGACCTGGAAGAGTTTCGCCGCATGGCGAACGACCATGAATTCCTGGAATGGGCGCATGTCTTCGGCCAGCGCTATGGCACGCCGCGCGCGCCGGTCGAGGCGATGCTCAAGAGCGGCAAAGATGTGCTGTTCGACATCGACTGGCAGGGCGCGCAGCAGCTACACCAGATTGCCGGCGGCGACGTGGTCCGCATTTTCATCCTGCCGCCCTCGATGGAGGAACTGGAAAAGCGTCTGCGTGGCCGCGCGACCGACAGCAACGAAGTGATCGAGGGCCGCATGGCGCGTGCCGCGGGTGAAATCGCCCACTGGGACGGCTATGACTATGTGTTGTGCAATGTCGACGTCGAGGAATGTTTCGAGCGGGTGCGCACCATCCTGCACGCCGAACGGATGAAGCGCAGCCGTCAGACCGGCCTGATCGGCTTCATCCGCCGTCTCAGCCGCTATCATCAGGAAGATTGAGATCTAGTGGATTGATTTTGACATTTGCATCCCTTGTCGATGGGCTGGATTTGCAAATGTCAAAATCGTAAAATCCACTAGAAACAAATATTTCTAGCGGTCAACGGGGCCGCTATTTCTCGAATCCTGCCGGGTCGGCCCAGTCGGGGTGGACCCAGGCCATCACCTTGAACAATGTCCCCATCTCCGCTTCGTCGGTGAGGCGGTGGCGCTGCGCCTCCAGTTCGGCGGCGCGCTGCGGGCTGCCCTTGGCCAGCACGGATGCGCGCACGTCGATGCCCAGATGCTGGAGGAAATGACCCTGCGTCACCGCGCCATGGACGCGCAGCCCGGCCTGGCGCGCGACATTGGCCAGCATCGTGAAATCGACATGGGTGGTGAGGTCGCTCTCGCCCGGATCGGTGAAGGGATCGGTGAACTGGTGGTTCTTCACCGCCTGCAGCGTGTCGCCCAGCGCCGGGCCTTCATAGCCATAGTCGATGATGATCGCGACGCCGCCCTGGCGCGCGATCCGGCTGGCAAGGGCATAGCCCGCGGTGGCACCGGCCTGCGCCACTTCGATGATCGCGCCTTCGGGTGCCTGCGCGGCGATCGGCGGCAGGCCCGATTCGATCCGGCGATAGCCCGGCACCGCCATGAAGCGGCCCTCTTCCTCGCGCCGGATCACCACCCGCTCGCGCCATTCGTCGCCCACGCGGATCATCTGCCGCACGGGCAGGGCATCGAAAAATTCATTGGCGACCACCAGCAGCGGCGACTGGTCGGGCAGGCTTTCCACGCTGTCATGATGGACAACATGGGGAATTTGGGCGCGCTGCCGCTCGCGCAGGGTCGGGCTGGTCTCGACGAAATGGATGCGGGAGGTGACGTCGGCCCCCTCCATCGCGCGCAGCGCATCGCCCGCCAGCGTGCCGCGACCCGGCCCCAGTTCGACATAGAGCGGATCGGCGCGCCGGCCCGATCGCAACCAGACATCGGCCAGGCACAGGCCGATCAGTTCGCCGAACATCTGGCTGATTTCCGGGGCGGTGGTGAAGTCCCCCTCCAGCCCCAGCGGATCGCGCGTGCCATAATAATGCTGGTTCGCCTCGCCCATATAATGGGCGACGGAGATCGGCCCGCCGGCATCGATCTGGCGGGCCAGGCGCTCGGGCAGGCCCATCGCGCCGGGCAGGGCGTCAGCTGACACTGGCGCTGCCCGCGATCGGCTCCACGCGCACGCGCCGGCCCTTGGCGGTGACGATCAGGTAGAGGCCGCCCAGGATCATCGGCACGCACAGCCACTGGCCCATGTGCAGGCCGGTGCGGGCGGCGAATTCCATCAGCTGGGCATCGGCCTCGCGGAAATATTCGACGCCGAAACGGAACACGCCATAGAAGAAGACGAACAGGCCGACCAGCATGCCCGGCTTGTAGCGCGCCTTGGTCTTCCAGAAGGCGAAGGCAAGGATGCAGAACAGGATGATGCCTTCGAAAAAGGCTTCGTAAAGCTGGCTCGGATGACGCGGCGGGCCGATGGTCCAGACGCCGGCAATCTGTTCGGGGAAGCGCATCGCCCAGGGCACGTCGGTTTCCTTGCCCCACAGTTCGCCATTCACGAAATTGGCGAGGCGGCCGAAGAACAGGCCGAAGGGCACGACGCAGGCGACATAGTCATGGATGCGCAGCCAGCTCAGCTTCTCCTTGCGCGCCATGTAGAGGATGCCGAGCGATACGCCCGCCGCGCCGCCATGGAAGGACATGCCGCCATTCCACAGCTTGAAGATGTCCAGCGGATGCTGGAGGATTTCGGGCTGGTAGAAGAAGACATAGGCGAGCCGGCCGCCGATGATGATGCCCAGCGTCGCATAGAAGATCATGTCGTCGGCATGGCGTCGCGCCATTGGCGAACCGGGCTGGGCAATGAGCTTCAAGAGATACCAGTAGCCGATCAGGATGCCGGCCAGATAGGCCAGGCTATACCATTTGAGCGTGAAGAAGCCCAGGTCCAGGGCGACGGGGCTGAGCCCCAGCTGGTCGAAGCGGATGGCGCTCGAAGCGGCGGCGACAAGGTCCAGGATCAAAATGGCATTCCCTCGGCAATCAGGCCTGCGGCCATAGAACAAGCGGCCGGCAAGATGAAGAGGGGCGATCCCGATTGCAGGATGATCGGGGCAAATAGGCCGGACATGCCCGGCGCGGCGGGCTCAGGCCGCTTCGCTACAGTCCAGCAGCGCTGCGCGATCTCGGATTTCCACCATGCGGCGGCCGGGCAGGGCGATGATGCCGATGCGTTTGAGGTCGGTCAGTTGCCGGCTTACCGTTTCGATCGTCAGCCCCAGCACGTCGGCGATCTGCTGGCGCGACAGCGGAAGGTCGAACCGGTCGAGCGGGGGCTGGCCTTCGCGGGCCAGCCGGCGCGACATGTCGAGCAGGAAGGTCGCGATCTTCTCGCGTGCATTCTTGCGGCCGAGCAGCAGCATCCAGCTTCGCGCCCGATCGAGATCGTCGAGCGTGCGTTGCAGCAGCCGATGCTCCAGCTCGGGATGCTCGCGGGCAAAGCCGTCAAAGGCGCCGCGGGTGAAGAGGCACAGGCGCGCGTCGGTGAGTGCCGTGACGCTGTGCGGCGTGCTGCGGCCGAAGGGGCGACCGATGAAGTCGGACGGATAGACCACGCCGACAATCTGCTCGCGCCCGTCGCCGGTCGAAGCCGACAATTTGAGCGTGCCGTCGATCACATTGGCGACGATGGTGGCGTCGTCGCCTTCCCACATCACCGTCTGCCCCGCCGCGATCGTGACGCGCCGGCCCAAGCGATTGAGCGCACCGCGCTCATCCTCTTCCAGCGTGGCGCAGATGGCGCGGTCGCGCACTTCGCAGCGCTGGCAGAAGCTGGCGTCGGAGCAGGGGGCAGGAACGGGCATGCCGCCGGGCAGGGTTTGCGCGAGATCAAAATGCATGTTCATGACCGCTGCTTGGCGCGGCGGCGGGGCGGGCACTATCCGTAAATCCCCTATGGGACTTTCTGTCCTATTCAAGCCCCGCCTGGAAGGCGATGCGCAGCGTTTCCGACAGGCTGTGGACCTGCAGCTTCTGCATCAGGTTGGCGCGATGAATCTCCACCGTGCGCGGGCTGATGCCCAGGTCATAGGCGATCGTCTTGTTGGGCAGGCCGTCGACCAGGCCCTTGAGCACTTCGCGTTCCCGATCGGTCAGGATGTTGAGCCGGGCGCGGGCGGTCTCGCGCTGGCTGTTGCGGCCCTGGTCGGCGCTTGCCTGCGCGCAGGCGGCTTCGATCGCGGCGAGCAATGCCGCCTTCTCGAACGGCTTTTCGATGAAATCGGTGGCCCCGGCCTTCATCGCGGCGACCGCCATGCCGACATCGCCATGGCCGGTCATGATGATGACCGGCAGCATCATGCCGCGCGCGCGCAGTTCGCGCTGCACTTCCAGCCCGTCAATGTCGGGCATGCGCACGTCCAGCAGCACGCAGCCGCCCTCCAGCGTCCCGACTTCCTTGAGGAATTCGGTGCCGCCCGAGAAAAGCCGCACCGAAAAGCCGCTGGTCTTGAGCATGAAAGAGAGCGACCGGCGGATCGCCTCGTCATCATCGACGACATGGATGGGCTGGTCGGTGGGCAGGCTCATGGCAGGCGGTCCGCAGAATCGAGAGTGAAGTGGAAGGCGACGCCGCCCCAGTGCGAGGCGTCGGCCCAGATCCGTCCGCCATGCCCCTCGACAATGGTGCGGCTGATCGACAGGCCCACGCCCATGCCGGCGGGTTTGGTCGTGCTGAACGGGGTGAAGAGCGATCGCGCGACCGCCGGATCGAGGCCGGGGCCACTGTCGGCGATGATGAGTTCGACCTGTCCGTCCTCGGCCGGCACTGCCGACAGGCGCAGGATGCGGCGATTGCGGCCGTCCATCGCCTCGACCGCGTTGCGCACCAGGTTGATGATGACCTGCTGCACCTGCACGCGATTGGCGATCACCCGGCCGACGCGCGGGTCGACGACGATGTCCATGTCGATGCCCCGGCTGTCGATGCCGATGAAGGCCAGCGCGACCCCCTCGGCCAGCAGCGTGGCCGCCGGTTCGGCCTGGCGATCGGCTTCGCCGCGACGGATGAACTCCCGCAGCGACCGGATGATCTGGCCCGCGCGCATCGCCTGGCGCGCGGCTTCGTCCATCGCCTCGCCCAGCAAGTCGCGGTCGACCGGCGCATCGGTGCGCAGCAGGTCGCGGCCCGCCTCCATATAATTGGCGATCGCGGTCAGCGGCTGGTTCAGTTCATGCGCCAGCGCCGCAGCCAGCGTGCCCATCGCCGTGACGCGGGCGGCATGGCTCAGTTCAGCCTGCAGATCCTGCAGGCGCCGCTCGGCCTTCTGCCGATCGGTCAGGTCGCGCACGAAGCCGGTAAATAGCTTTTCGCCATGGTCCTGCACTTCGCCGACCGCCAGCTCGATCGGAAAGGTGGAGCCATCGCGCCGGCGCGCGGTGGTCAGTCGGCCGATGCCGATGATCCGCTTCTCGCCGGTGTCATGATAATGTTGCAGGTAGGAATCATGGCGCTCGCGATCGGGCGAGGGCATCAGCATCGCGACATTGCGGCCCAGCACATCGGCCTCGGCATATTGGAACATGCGCTGGGCGGCCGGGCTGAACGAGACGATATGCCCGGTCGCGTCGATCACGATCAGCGCATCGGGCACCGTTGCCAGGATCGATCCCAGCAGAGCCTGTTCCCGGCTGGTCGCATTATCCTGCGGATCGCCATCGTTGAACGCCATGTCCGATCACTGACCGTAAATCAGTGCGCCAGCAAGAGCGGAACCCGTGTTTCGACCAGAATATAGCGGGTTACGCCGCCAAAAATGGTTTCCCGCAGCCGGCTGTGGCCAAAGGCACCCATCACCATCCAGTCGATCGACAGTTCCTGGCAGGCATGGGACAGCGCTTCTTCCACGCTGCGATCCTTGCGCGGCCATTCGTGAATCTCGACCGCAATGCCGTGGCGCGAGAGATATTCGGCGGCGTCGGTCGGCGGGAAGTCGCGCTTCGATCGCTCGTCCACGGTGACGACATGGACCTCGCTCGCCACCCCCAACAGGGTGCGGCTCGCGGTCAGCGCCGACGCCGCCTCATGCGATCCGTCCCAGGCGACCATCGCGCGGCCGGTGCAGCGAAAGCCCTTGGCCATGCTCGGGATTGCCAGCACCGGGGCGCGGCTGTTGACCGCCAGGTCGGCGACGATCGGCGCCGGATCATCGGCCTGCCGGCGGCCCGGCGGCGGCAGGGAAACGAGCATCGCGTCGGACAGGCGACCAGTTTCCAGCAGGCCCTGGACCAGGTCTCCGCTGCGATAATGCCAGTCCCACGCCATGCCCTCGCGCCGGAGTCGCTCCTCCAGGGCGCGCCGCATTTCCTCGTCCTGGCGGCGCACCGCATCGATCGCCTCGGGCACCAGATAGCCGCTGCCATAAAGATCGGCGGCGACCAGTTCGGGCAGCGGCGCGATCTGCAGGCAACTGATATGGGCGCCGGTCGCGCGCGACAGGTCGAACGCGGCCTGCAGCCGGCTTTCCATGCCGTTGTCTGCGCGGATATGCAGCAATATGGTCTTCATCGAACATGTCCCGACAAGAGGGCGCCGATGCAGCGCCGTATGATCGTCATCCTGACTAGTAGCCTGCTCGGCTGGTCTCTATCCGCAAATTTCCCTATTTCGATCGCCGATCCGATGGCACATTTGGTGGGCAACGATCATAGCAAGGGATGCCTTCTTCATGACCGACAAGGATATTCTGGAAACCCGCACCGGCATTCGCGTCCAGGTGCGCCCGGCGCAGGATGGCGATGCCAAGGCGCTGGCCCATTTCTTTTCGGCCGTGTCCGATGATGATCGCCGCTTCCGCTTCCTCAGCAGCGCGCCGGGCGTCAGCGCCGGGCAGATTCATGATCTGATCCATGGCGACCCCGACAATTGCGAGACCTTCCTGGCGACCGACGAGAAGGGCGCCATCCTGGCCGCCGCGACCCTGGCCGCCGATCCCGACCGGACCCGCGCCGAAGTCGCGATTTCGGTGCGCGCCGACCATCGCGGCAAGGGCGTGGGCTGGAGCATGCTGCGCCACGCCACCGACCGCGCGCAGGAAATGGGCGTCGGCCTGCTGCAGGCGATCGAGAGCCGCGCCAATCATGCCGCGATCGAACTGGAGCGCGAACAGGGCTTTGTCGCCCGCAGCGTCGATGACGAGCCGTCGCTGCTGATCCTGGAAAAGCGTTTCTGATCGCATCGCTGGTGAAATAATGAAGGGGCCGGAGCGGCGATCCGCTCCGGCCCCTTCCTTCTGGTCCACCCCCCGGAGGATCAGAAGCGCATGCCGACACCCACGCCGAACACGAAGGGATCGAGCGATACCTTGACGTTCTGGGTGCCGGCCGCGGCCGTGGTCAGCCGCACCTTGGTGTCGATGTCGATATATTTGACGTCGAGGTTGAGGAAGATCTTGTCGTTGAGGTCGATGTCGACGCCGACCTGGCCGGCCCAGCCGAAGCTGTCGGACATATGGACTTTGGTCTTGCCGACCGCATCCTCCAGCCCGCTCGACGCATCCTCGTTATAGAACAGCGTATAGTTGACGCCGGCGCCGATATAGGGGCGGACATGGCCCTCGACGATCGGATGATATTGCATCGTCAGCGTCGGCGGCAGCACCCAGGTGGAGGCCAGCTTGCCGATCCCGCCGGTGGTGCCGCTGCGGCCACTGGCGCTATGCTTGGTGGTCGCGGCGATCAGTTCGAAACCGATATGGTCGGTCGCCATGTAGGTGACGTCGACTTCGGGCGCGATGCCGTTGTTCACCGACACCTTCTCGCCAGGGAAGCCGGGCAGGATGCTGCCGCTCTTTTCGGTGGGGGCGACCATGATGCCGCGCACGCGCACCAGCACGTCGCCCTGCTTGGCCTGGGCCGGGGCAGCGGCCAGCGCCGTGCTCATGGCGCCCATAGCGGCGACAATCATCATCTTTTTCAAGTGCATGTCTTTTCTCCATCCCTGATCGTGGGTCAGTGATGGCGCTCTGCTCCCGATCGGAACGGCCTTCCTTGATGCGGCGCAATCGGCGATTTGATCCTGCGCAATGTTCGGCATCGGACGCCATGGCAGGCGGGGCGCCATGTTCCGCTATCATCCCGACCTGCTCGCCGCGCCGGTGCCGCGCTACACCAGCTATCCGACCGCCGCCCAGTTCGGCGAGGATGTCGGCGCGGCCGACATGGCGCAGCGGCTGGACGCGATGTCGGCGGACGCGCGCCTGTCGCTCTATGTCCATATCCCTTATTGCCATGACATTTGCTGGTATTGCGGGTGCAACACCGGTGCGGCGACCCGGCCCCGGCGCCTGTCCGCCTATGTCGATGCGCTGGAGCGGGAAATGGCGCTGGTATCGGCGCGGCTGGGCGGGCGTGGCCGCGTCACCCATGTCGCCTTTGGCGGCGGCAGTCCCAATTCCCTGCCGCTGATCGACTGGGTCCGGCTCAATCATCAGTTGCTGCTCTGCTTCGACGCCAGCGCGGCGGCGATGTCGGTGGAACTGGACCCGCGCCGGATCGATCGGGCCTGGATCGACGCCATGGCCAAGGTCGGGGTGACCCGCGTCAATCTGGGGGTACAGACTTTTGCCACCCATGTGCAGCAGCGGATCGGCCGGGTGCAGCCGGCCGAGACGGTGGCAATGGCGGTAGGCGCGCTGGCCCGTGCGCGCATCCAGGTGGGTTTCGACCTGATGTATGGCCTGCCGGGGCAGAGCGAGGCGGATCTGGCGCAGACGCTGGAGGACAGCATTCGCCTGTCTCCCTCGCGCATCGCGCTGTTCGGCTATGCCCATATGCCGCGCCTGCTGCCGCGCCAGCGGCGGATCGACGCGACCGAATTGCCGGGTGTCGAACAGCGCTTTGCGATGGCGAAGCTTGGCCATGCGATGCTGACGGCGGCCGGATATCAGGCGATCGGCTTCGATCATTTCGCGCTGCCCGACGATCCGCTGGCGGTGGCAGCCGCTACCGGAAGGCTGCGCCGCAATTTCCAGGGCTTTACCGAGGATGACAGCGATGCGCTGATCGGCATGGGCGCGAGCGCGATCAGCCAGTTTCCCGACCTGATCGTCCAGAATGAGAAGAATGCCGGCGCCTATCGTGAAGCGCTGTCGGACCATCGGCTGCCCGCGGCCCGTGGGGTGCGGCGCAGTGTCGACGACCAGCGGCGGGGCGCGTTGATCGAACGGCTGCTGTGCGACGGTCGGGCGGCCTGTGGCGACCTTGCCGAACCGGTGCTGCTCGACCGGTTCGAGCGCATCGGCCTGCTTCGGCGGGAGGGGGACGAGTTGCTGCTGCAACCCGGCGCGGCGCCTTATGCCCGGTCCATCGCCGCCTGTTTCGATGCCTATCTGCGCCCGGCCGAAACGCGCTTCAGCGTCGCGGTCTGATCGCCGGCCCGGCCTCTGCCGGGCCGGCGATCGCACGTCGGATCAGAAGCGCACGCCCACGCCCATCCAGACACGGGCCGGATCGATCAGATAGCCGGCCGTGTCATAGTTGAGCCGCTTGTCGAGCAGGTTCTGTACACCGGCATGGACGGTGAAGGCGGGCGTGATCTTGTAGGATGCGCCCATGTCCACCACCGTATAGTCGGGCGACACGATATTATTGCCGCTGATCTGCGCCTCGGTCACGGCTTCCTCGCCGCGATAGACGGCGCGCACGAAGGCGGAGAAGCGCTTGTCCGGGCGCCAGTTGAGCGAGGCGCTGGCCTGCTGTTTGGGCGTGTCGTTGAGTGCCGCGCCGATATTGGCGCCGCTCAGCTGTTCCGAATCCGTCAGCGTGCCGGTGGCGTTGAGCCGCAGCGTGTGGGTCAGCGGCACGTCGACCGAGACTTCGACGCCGCGTACCCGCGCCTTGTCGACATTGACATAGGTCGTGGGAGGACGGCCGATCGAGCTGAGCGGTTCATCGACGCACCAGGCCCCCGCCACTTCGCAGGTCACGCGCGTGATCTTGTCGTTGAAGCGGGTGTCATAGGCAGTGACGCTGGCGTTGAAGCCATTGCGCGAGAAGAGCAGGGCAGCCTCGATCGTGCGGGAGGTTTCGGCTTCCAGGTCGGGATTGCCATAGATGGTGCCGCCACGGCTGGTCTGGCCCCAGTCGGGAATCGTCTGGCGCAGGCTCGGCGCGCGGAAGCCCTGCGAATACCCGCCCTTCAGCGTCAGGGACGGGGTGATGTTCCACACCGCATAGACGCGCGGGGTCCAGTGGACGCCATATTGTTCGTCATGATCCATGCGGATGCCGCCGGTCAGCGCCAGCCCGTCGAGCAGCTTCAGCTCATTTTCGGCAAACAGCGCCCAGCTGGTGCGGGTGGTGCCGGTGGTGGTCGATCCCGACAAAAGGTTGCCGGTCAGGTCCGACAGATCCTCATAGCGATAGAATCCGCCGACGGTCAGCGTGTTGGACGGCAGCGGGATCACCCACAGGCTCTGGCCGACCGTGTTCTTGATCCGCTTCTGCGCCTCGACATGTTCGGCATCCTCATATTGCAGATAGGATTCGGAACTGGCGAAGCCCCATTGGCCGCTATGGCTGATCGATGCGACCTTGCGCTTCTGGGTCTGGGTGGTTTCGGTGCCGAGTGGCGCGGTCGCCGACGTTTCGGTCGTCTCGCCGGCAACCTCGATCACCTTCTGCCGATAATAGCCGCCTTCCAGCAGGATCTGGTGGTTGGCGCTGAGGTTGAAGCCCAGCTTGCCGGCCAGGCTGTCATCATGCCGCTCGGGCGTGCCGCCGATTTCGGTGTCGCCCTCGCGCCGGTTCATCGATCCCTGCAATTGCAGGCCGATGCCGTCAGTGACGGGGCCGGACAGATAGAAATTGCCGTCGGTATAATTGCCGAAATTGTCCGCCAGTTGCATCGTGCCGTTGACGCGCGCGCTGCCGCGCCAATGGTCGCTGATCCGGCGGGTGATGATGTTGACGACGCCGCCCATCGCGTCCGATCCGTAGAGCGAGGACATGGGGCCACGCACCACCTCGATCCGCTCGATCGCTTCGAGCGGCGGCAGCAGGCCGCCTTCGCTGACATTGCCGCCATTGGTGCGGGATTCGCGCGACGACAGCCGCTTACCGTCAACCAGGATCAGCGTATATTGCGGCGCCATGCCACGGATCGAGATGTCGCGGCTATTGCCTTCGCCCGGCGTGACGGTGACGCCGGGGATTTCCATCAGCGCATCGGTCACTTCGCGATAGGGCATGGCGTCCAGCGTCTCGCGGGTGATGACGCTGATCGAGGCGGGCGCGTCGCGCACCTCCTGTTCACGGCCGGCGGCGGTAACGACGATCTGGTTGGAATCCTGGTCGGCTTCGGCGGCCAGCGCCTGCTGTGCGCTGGTCAGCGCGACAAGGGCCGCGGTCGCCCGCAGCAGATGGATGGATGGCATGGAAATCCCCTGTTCTGGATAGACGGGCACCCGCCAGCCACCCGGCCGGACGGGTGCCGGAAATCAGTGGTGCGGGCCGGGCCCGATCGGTGGAACGAATATCATGGCGGGTTCATTTGCGATCGATTGTCAATTGCAAGTGGCCGTTGCCAGAAGCGCGGGGCGGCGCCAAGTATCGATATCGGATAAGGCTTATGCGGCCTTGCTATGGGGCAGGGCTGCGTCGCTGCCGCAATGGTCGGCGAACATGTCGCACAGCCAGGCGATGGCCGGGTCGCGATGCGACCGTTCGTTCCACAGCAGCCGATAGCCGAAGGTGCCGACCAGGTCCGGCGCGGGCAGGCAGGCCAGGTCATGGGTCCGGGCGATCGCCTCGGCCGCGCGGGTTGGCAGCGTCATCAGCGCGTCCGATCCCCGGATCATGTGCGGTGCCGCCTGGAAATAGGGCAGGCGGGCGATCACCCGCCGGCGCGACGCCAGTGCGCCCAGGCGCAGTTCGATCCGGTCGAAGCCGCTGTCGCTGACGACGAAGCTGATATGCGGGCAGGACAGGAAATCCTCGACCGACAGGGACCGGTCGGTCGGATGCGCCGCCAGCTTGTGATGGCGATCGACGACGCAGCTGAACGTTTCGGTGAACAGGAAGCGCTCATAGGTCTGGGCCGGATCGGGATCGAGCCCGCTGATGATGAGGTCGATCTCGCCTGCGGTCAGCCGCGCCACCATGTCGCCGGTCAAAGGCACGATGTCGATCGCCGCCAGCGGCGCTGCGCGCCCGATATGCGGCAGGGTCGGTGCGACCACGGCGGCGACGCCGAAATCGGTCGATGCGACGCGGAATCGGCGATCGAGCGTCGCCGGATCGAAACGGGGCGGTTCCAGCAGGCCGGCGGTCGTCGCCAGCCAGTCCTGCAAGGACGGCGCCAGTTCCTCCGCCCGCCGGGTCAGTTCCATGCCGCCGGCGGTCCGCACCAGCAGGGGATCGCCCAGCAGACTGCGCAACTGCGCCAGCGACCGGCTGACCGACGGCTGGCTGACGCCCAGTTGCTGCGCCGTGCGGGTGACGCTTTTCGTGCGCAGCAACAGGCCCAGTATCACCAGGCTGTTGAGATCGAAATGCACGCCGCCAAGCAAGAGAGACCGGTCCGTTCCTTAAGGATAATGCGGACCATTCTTAACTTCAGGGCTGGTCAGGGTCCAGTCCCGTTGCATTTCCGGACTGTTGCGCGGCGCGATCGGTGCCGATTGACAGGCCCCTTCCTCCGGATTTATGAAATAACCTGTATCACATCTTCGTCGATCAAGAGGCTGTGCGCCTGCAATCATTGTGTCCGGGGCAGCAGGTGCGACGATGATGAAAGGGATGGGCGCCGTCTGTGCGGCGCTCGACGCCGTGACGGTCGACCCAGCATATAAGGGCCGCGCGGTCTGGATGGGAGGATGCCATGACACGCCGTTTCCGGACGTTGCTTTTCTGCGCCTGCGCGACTCTGCCCACCCTGCCGATCGAGGCCCAGGCGCAGGATAAGGCGCAGGACAGGGCCAGCGTGACCCAGGACATCATCGTCACCGCCCGCCGGACCGAGGAACGGCTGCAGGACGTGCCGATCTCGATCACCGTGTTCAATCAGGAAGAACTGGCCAACCGCAATGTCGTCAATGCGCAGGATCTGGCCGCCTATACCCCCTCGCTGTCCGCCAATGGCAATTTCGGCAGCGAAAATAGCAGTTTCGCCATTCGCGGCTTTGCCCAGGATATCGGCACCGCGCCCTCGGTCGGCGTCTATTTCGCCGACGTGGTCGCGCCCCGCGGCGCCTCCAATGGCCTGCCCTCGGGCGATGGCGCCGGGCCGGGCGCCTTCTTCGACCTGCAGAATGTCCAGATATTGAAGGGGCCACAGGGCACCCTGTTCGGCCGCAACACCACCGGCGGCGCGATCCTGCTGGTGCCGCAGAAGCCGACCGACGAATTTTCCGGCTATGTCGAAGGATCGGTCGGCAATTATGACATGTGGCGCGGCCAGGCGGTGGTCAACGCGCCGCTCGGCGACCGGGCGCGGATGCGCATCGGCGTCGATCGGCAGAAGCGCGACGGCTATATGCGCAACGGCAGCGGCATCGGCCCCGACCGGTTCGGCGATGTCGATTATATCGCGCTGCGCGCCAGCCTGGTCGTCGATCTGACCCCTGATCTCGAAAACTACACTATCCTCTCCTACAGCGATTCCAGCAATAATGGCCCGATCCAGAAGCTGGTCGCGGCCGCGCCGGAGGGGCTGGGCCAGCTCGCCTATGGCCAGTTGCTGCGCCAGGGCAGCGGCTTTTATGACGTCATGCAGTCACTGGAGGATCCCTATTCCAGGACCGAGCAGTGGCAGGCGATCAACACCACAAGCTGGCAGGCGAGCGACACGCTGACGGTCAAGAATATCGTCAGCTATGCGCAGTTGAAGCAGCGCATGAATGCGCCGCTCTTCGGCACCGATTTCGTCGTCGATTTCGCCGCGATCAATCCCTTCCTCGCCGCGCTGGGCAGCTATCATCTGCCCTTCACCACGGTGACGTCGATTCCGGGCGGCTATACCGCGAACCAGTCGACCTTTACCGAGGAGCTGCAATTGCAGGGGCGCTCGGGCGATGGCCGGCTCAACTGGCAGGCAGGGGCCTATCTGGAGGTCAGCGAACCGCTGGGCATGAGCGGCAGCCAGTCGCCCTTCCTGGCGTCCTGCACCGATTCCGCCACGCTGCAATGCACCGATCCGATGGGCTTCCTGTCCAATCTTGATCCGACCATCCCGGCGTTCGCCAAGCCGATCCATGCCGGCACCGTAAATTATACGGCGGGTCGCACCAATTTCCACAATGTCGGCCTTTATGCGCAGGCGACCTATGCGCTGACCGATCAACTGAAACTGACCGGTGGTTTCCGCTACACTTGGGATCATTCGCGCAATGTCAGCGACCAGCGCACCTATATCGTCGCCTATCCGCCGCAATATGGCGCCTTCAATCCGGTCGCACCCTATCGCTGCACCAATCCGCAGGCGGCGGCGTCCAATTGCGTGTCGCATTATTATCAATCATCGGAAAAGCCGACCTGGCTGGTCGACCTGGATTACAACCCGACCCAGGACATATTGCTCTACGCCAAATATGCGCGCGGCTATCGCGCCGGCACGATCGTGCCGAACATCACCGCGCCGCTCAACATCGTCGAGCCGGAAAAGGTGGACAGCTATGAGTTGGGCCTCAAGACCAGCTTTGGCGGGGCGCTGCGCGGCACCTTCAACCTGGCCGGTTTCTATAATGATTTTTCCAACCAGCAATTGCAGGTCGGCTTCAATGCGCGGCCGCTGTCGGGGCAGGCGTCCACCGCGGCGCCGGTCAATGCCGGCAAGTCGGAGATATGGGGGCTGGAGGCCGATGCCTCGCTCACCACGTTCCAGGGACTGGTGCTGACCGGCGGCTACAGCTATCTGCGCACCAAGATCAAATCGGTGCCCGATTTCTCCAGCTTCAACGACCCCAATTATATCCTGGCCGCGCCGTTCCAGCCCGGCGATCCCGAAGTGCTGTCGCCGCGCCACAAGGTCACGGTCAGCGGCACCTACACCCTGCCGCTGGACGAGGAGAAGATCGGCCGCATCTCCTTCGGCGCGACCTTCACCCATCGGTCCTCGATGCTGGTCAACTATACCGACCGCACGAATCCCGATCCGTCGATCGCCGCGCTCAGCACGCTGGCGCCGCTCGATCTGCTGAACCTCAACGCCAGCTGGAACAATATTGCCGGCGCGCCCATCGACCTCAGCCTGTTCATGACCAATGTGACCAAGGAAAAATATTACAGCTTCATCGCCGGGCTGGGCTCGCCCAGCGTCAATTTCGAGACGGCGACGCTGGGCGAGCCGCAAATGTATGGCGCGCGCCTGCGCTTCCGCTTCGGCGGATAAACGGGCGCCGACGACCGCGAAAATTGATCCATGTCTAGGACGGCGCTTCCGGCGGCTGATAGGTTGCATGGCAATCAAGCGGAGTCGGTTCGATGGACGTGATCACGGATGCTGCCTATCTGTTTCGCCGGTCGCGCGACGAGACGCGCAAAGCCGACGAAGCCCGTGCGCGGGGCGATGCGGTGTGCGTGATTGCTGCGCACAATGAACTGGCGCTGCGCTACAAGGTTCGCGCCCTGTCGCTGTCCTGCGGCGCGGTTCCCTGCATCGACGCGACCGGGCGACGATCGGCCTAGGGGCGATCGACATTCAGATGATGACGTGACGAAAATGGTGGTTTTCCGTGATCCGGAGCGCAGCGTACTTAAAGTACGTGAGCACCGGAAGCGCGGAAGGCCGCCATTTGCAGGCCGTCAGGGCTGAATGTCGATTGACCCTAATCCTTCTCGCCCTGCAGGCTGATACGGCCGGTTTTCAGCCCCGGCGCGCTGACCTGTAGCGTGATTGCGCCCGGCTTGCCGGTGCCGCGCAGGAAGGCGACCGCCTTGCCGCCCACCGCCGCCCGCTGCGGCGAGGCGAAGGCGGTATGGTCGGTCACGCTGCCATTGTCGAAGGCGACGACGCGGCCCGGCCCCGACACCGTCGCGGTGAGCAGCGGCGTCGCGCCGGGGACCAGCACGCCCTTGGCGTCCACCACTTCGGCCCGCACCGCGACGATATCGTCAAAGCCGCCGCCGACGGCCTTCGCCTCCGGCACCAGCCGGATCGCGGCGGGGGCGCCGGCGCTGCACAGCATGTCTTCCGCCACTTTCGTGCCCCCGCGATAGCCGACCGCGCGCAGCTCGCCCGGCGCATAGTCGACGTCCCATGTGATCGCGCTGTCGTCCGCGTTGCGTGGCTTGCGGCCCAGCGACCGGCCGTTGAGGAACAACTCGACCTCGTCGCTATTGCTGTAGACCTCGACCTTTTCCTTGTGCGCCGCGCGATTGTCGGGCGACCAGTCGGTCAGCGCGCCCGGCCCCTTGGGCTGGGGCAGGGCGATGCCGACCATGGTCGGCATTTCGCTGATGTCGATCACTTCGGTCACGCGCCGCGCCAGCTTCACCACCGGCTTTTCCGACCACCAGCTCGCCCGTTCCCAGCCGATCGGCTTCACCCCGTCGACCCGGTCGACCAGGCCGGACGGGTTGCTGATCGCCGGCCAGCCGGCCCGGTCCGCCTCACCCAGATAGTCGACCCCGGTCCACAGGAACATGCCGGCATAGGCAGGGTCGTCGCGCACCACGAGCCAGCTTGACCGGTTCTTGCTGTTTTCCGTGCCGATGATCTTGCGGCTGGGCTTGTCGGCATGGGCCTTGGCCAGTTCATTCTCGCGATAATTCTGGCCCACCACGTCCAGCAGGTCAGCGGTGCCATTCTCATAATCATGGGTGGTGTTGGGGCGGAACAGCGCCATCGTCACCGGCCGGGTCGGATCCTCGGCATGGAAGATGTCCTGCAGCCGGGTGATGATCGACTGCGCCACCAGCGGATAGGGCGTGTCGTGAATCTCGTTGCCGATCGACCAGATCACGATGCTGGGATGGTTGCGATCGCGCCGCACGAAATCGCGCGCATCGATCGACGACCAGTCGGTGAAATAGAGATGATAATCCTGGGGATTCTTCGCCACCGTCCACATGTCGAACGCTTCGTTCATGACGATAAGGCCGAGCCGGTCGCACAGGTCGAGAAATTCGGGCGAGAAGGGATGATGGGCGGTGCGCACCGCATTGACGCCCAGTGCCATCAGCCCCTTGAGCCGCCGTTCATAGACGGCGAGTGGCACCGCCATGCCGAACGGCCCGCCATCGGCATGGATCGCCACGCCTTTCAGCTTGATGTTGCGGCCATTGAGCCAGAAGCCGCTCGCCGCCTCGAACCGGGCGTCGCGAATGCCGAAGGGGACGCGTTCCTCATAGAGCAGCCGCCCGTCGGTGGCGCGCACGCGCAGCAGCGCCTGGTGCATCGCCGGATCGCCAATGTCCCAGCGGCGCGGATCGGCGATCGTGCCGCTGACATCCATCTGCGTCGCGCGGCCAGCGGGCAGGCTGATGCTCTGGCCGGTGAAGGTCGCGAGGCTGCGGCCGTCCGGCCCCTCGATCACCGCCTCCAGCCGCGCCTCGACCGGGGCGTTGCCCTGGTTCATCACGTTGCTGCCGATGGCTAGGTCGGCGCTCTTCGCGTCGAGCTTGGTCACGCGCACGGTGCTGCCCCATGTTTCGGCATGGACATCGCCCAGGGTGAGGATGCGGACATGGCGATAGATGCCGCCGCCCGCATACCAGCGCGAGGCCGGCTGGGCGGAGGTGTCGGCCCGCACCGCCAGTACATTTTCCTGCCCGGCGGGTTTCAGATGCTGGGTGATCTCGTAACGGAAGCTGGCATAGCCGCTTGGCCGATGGCCGACATGCTGGCCGTTGATCCACACGCCCGACCGCTCCATCACGCCGTCGAACTCGACGAAGACGCGCTGGCCGGCGCTGGCGGGCGGCAGGGTGAAATGCTTGCGATACCAGGCGACGCCGGTCGGCAGGAAAGCGCCCGATCCGGTGGCGGGGGCATGTTCGTCGAACGGCCCGGCGATCGCCCAGTCATGCGGCAGGTCTACCGGCTGCCAGTCTGCATCGGCAAAGCCGGGCTGTTCCGCGGTCGCGACATCGCCCTGATGGAAGCGCCAGCCCGCATCGAAATTCTCCGCGCCGGTCGGCTGGGCAAAGGTGGGCGCGGGCAGGGCGATCAATAGCGCCAGCGCCAGACCGGCGGCACTCCGCCCGATCATCCTGCGCATCCGTGCGGTCCGTCCCGTCGCCATATCGGCCCCCTCTCCAGAATATGTCCACTATGTGGCGCTATGGCGCCCTATGTGGGTATATGGCTACAGGAGTGGCGGGCCGATGCCAAGCGGCTTTGCTGGTCCTGCGGGGCGGGCGGCGACGCGACAGTCAAATCTCCTCCGAAGTTCACAGTGTCGTGCGCGGATTCGGGCGAAATGCGCCGCAAACGCCCCCATGACGCGCCTGCCACGCGACAGCCACGCGTCGGTTGGGTCATGATGCGGGTCATCCCGATGCGTCGCCGACGCGACATCCAGGCGACAGTGAAGCGACAGATTTGCACCGGTGATGCGCGTGAACGCGGGGAGGCGTGGAGGGTGGGGCCATCCCACAGGATAGATCAGAGAAAGGCCGAGTAGGAAAGCCGATGGCCGGAAGCGATCAGAAGCTGACGTTTCCTACTCCCCTCCCTTCCAGGGAGGGGCCGGGGGTGGGTGCGCCGCGTAGCGGCGGTCTACGGTCGATAGGGCAGAAGCTCGCTGCGCTCGCAACCCACCCCAACCCCTCCCTGGAAGGGAGGGGCTATGTCTT